>JAHFUH010000258.1 GCA_023265215.1 Acidobacteriota bacterium | reverse complement strand
GCGTATTCCGCGGCCTTCCAATTCAAATCGCGGAAACTATTATTTTTGCCCGGGGTGCATGAGCGTCTGCTTTAAACGCTGGACCTCTTCACGAAGCTTCTTTTCCCTGGAGTGAATCGAGAAAAGGTAAATTGCCAAAATTATCCAGATGGCCATGTATGCGGAAAACAAATAATTTATAGGATTCATCGACATGCCTCAGCGCGCTGTTCCCGCCTCGCGCTCAATCAATTCCAATTCGTTGCTCAAGGACTCCAGGTAAAAGCGCCGGCGCAGAAGGTAGATCATGAGAACCTGGAAGACAGCCATGCATGTAAAAAAAGCCGGTCGCATCTCGGGCGCCAGCCCTCCCGATTCACTCGTTAGAGACGGGTGTATATCGCGCCACCAGCGTATCGAAAACCATACAAGGGGAGCATCCATGAAAGCGATAATTCCAAAAACCGCGGAAACCATGGCTTTTCGTTCGGGATCTTCTATATATTTCCTGATCAATAAATAGGACACATACAGCAGGCACAGAACCAGCGACAACGTCAATCGCGGCGACCAGGTCCACCAGACAAACCACGCAGGCTTGGCCCATATCGGACCGGTTACCAGCACCATGACCAGGAACATCACTCCAATTTCCGCCGCCGACAATGCGAGGTTGTCCCACCAGCGGTTTTTCCTGATGACAAACATCAGCGACGCGACGAAATTGATCGCGAATGCGGTGATCCCCGTGATTCCTGCCGGGACGTGAAAATAGAAAATCCGCTGGAGATCCCCCATGGTTTGTTCCCGCGGAGCTTCAATAAAAGCCATGTAAAGAGCGAGCATCATGCCGAGCAAAAGGACCACTCCCAGGACGGCATCCATGCGAGATCGCGAACTTTCGCTCATCTCAATCCTCCAGAACATGCTCGAATAACAAATAGGATATTGTGCCGAACACAATGGTGAATACCGTCATGACTGTGAGCGGAAGCTTCAAAGCATGGTAATCGGCAGTGTTCAGAACTATGTTCGTCGCCTCCACGGCATTCACCAGGACAGGCAATATCACAGGAAACAATATCAATGGAAGCAGCACTTCCCTCATCCTTGTGTTTACGGCAATGGCCGACAAAAGGGTCCCCACCGCGGTAAACCCCAGTGTTCCAATAAAGAATATC
This sequence comes from Acidobacteriota bacterium, assembly GCA_023265215.1. GTDB lineage: Bacteria > Acidobacteriota > UBA6911 > UBA6911 > UBA6911 > UBA6911. Next base: position 6,486 of record JAHFUH010000258.1, on the reverse strand, counting down.
AGAGCCAGATATGGAATCTCAGCCCATACCGTAAGATTGAAAAAGACCAGGCTGAAAACAAAAACAATGAATTCCACGATTAACATGAACACCGTAGCTGCCAGTGTTTTTCCCAGATATATGACGCCTCGATCTGCAGGAATCATCAGCAAACCCTGAAGACATCCGTTTTCCTTCTCCGCAGCGAACATGCGGTTAAGACCGAGAGTCCCGGAAAATGCGAATGCCACCCAGAGAACGCCGGGCACAGCTGAATGAATGGAGGAGCGCAGCGACTCCATTGCGAAATTGAATATGACGAGGACAACAATCCCGAAGAACAGCATGGCGTTGAATGAATCTTTGGTCCTCAATTCAATCAACAAATCCTTCCGGAATATCGCCCAGATCTTGTTCATATAGAATTTAAGCGTCTGTCAAATCGGTGGCATTTTTCATGTATTGTTCACGAAATTCGGCCAGGCTCAACGAAGATTTCGGCGTGTCGAAAGCGGCCGCCCCCCTTTCGAGTATCACGAGGCGATCCGCCAGTTCATAGCCAACCTGAGCGTCATGAATCGCCATGATGCACGTCTTGCCCCTCGCGTGAGCATCTGCGAGAACCCTTTTCAGCAGATCAGATCCGGATTGATCCAATCCGGTGAACGGCTCGTCCAGCAAAAGCATCTCGGGATCGTGCAGGAACGCGCGGGCAATTGCCAGCCTTTGCTGCATACCTCGCGAGTAGTTGCGCACCGGTTCTCTCTCCCGCCCGGCCAACCCCACCCGGCCGATTCTCTGAACAAGATCCTCCTCGTCGAGCTGGATATCCATCAGCTGCGCATAGAAACGCAGATTCTCCATCGCCGTCAAATCAAGATATAAGGAGGTAAGATGCGAGAGATAGCCGATATCGCTGCGCGGATTCAATCTCTTTGGAGAGCCGGCAAGCCTGCTATATTGGATTGTGCCCGAGGAGGGTCGTGACAGCCCTGCAAGCAATCGCAGCAGGGTGGATTTCCCGGCTCCATTCCTGCCGAAGAGCGCGATGAATTCCCCTTGCCTGACGGCCAGGTCCAGATTCCGCAGGGCTGAAAACCGGCCGAAATATTTTGACAATCCCCGGATTTGGATCATTGCGTCAACTCCAAACGCCTGTGAAATCCGTGATAACTATTTTTCACTTTCTTCTTTTTTGGGGCAAATAAATCTCTGGTATCGAGACCCGAACTGTCCTGGGAGCGCCGGCGTCCCGCCGGCCTTCAGTTGTCTTATTATGCAGTTCCGGACAGACATAGCTGATTTTGAACATATCCCATGTTTGCAATGCCACATAAAAAAACGTCATGCCATGGCTATCGTTCATCTCTGCCGGCGAGACGCCGGCGTTCCCAGGACGGCCCGAATTTTTCACGCGGACAACGTTTTTTAGGTCTTGCCCGAATAATTGAATGCGTACCAGAGAACCAGGATGAACCCTGCCAGCAGCAAGGGGCCGATGATTAACGCATTCCGGCTTACGGCATCCGGCATCGCAGTGACATTGGATGCACCTTGTGCCTCCGGCTGCTGCTGCGGTGGCGGTTCCTCTGCAACGGTGCCTCCCGAAAAATTCCAGGTGACTTCCGATCCCGCTTTGACCGGAGGGACCATGTAAACAGCGAAATTCTTGCCCGAGTCCGATTGTATTTTCGTAAAACCCTGTCCCGACAGCACCATATCTTTTGGAACTACGCCGATGCTGAGTGAATTAGCGTCCTGGAAAAACTTCTTTGTGAAGGTGTAGCTTCGGTTTTGATAAGGCAAAACCTGCTGAACTTCGAAAGTGGTGATCCCCGGCCGCAAAGGATACTGGCTGTAATAACTCTGACCATCGGGGCTCTCCAGGGCAGATTGAACCAGGGGCATTGAGGAGCCGGGCGCAGTAACCCTGATCTTGGGCATTTCGACAATCCCGGCGGCTTTGGAGACCCGGAGAGAGCCTTCGGAATTCACATAGGTTTTGGGTGGATTGGTCTTGTTGTTGAAGGATATCGTCTCAACCGAAATCAGCCGGCTTCCGATAGCCTCAAAAGCTATCTGAATCCCATCCACATGAATTCCCGCCATCGAGCTTGTCGGTTCATACACTTCTAATTCAACGCTTGCCTTGCCGGCATCATTGAAATGAAGCTGGGCGTGATAATTTGCACCCTTATAATTGGTGCGAATCATCAGAGGCTCGCCTACGGGGAGCCCCTCGATCCGGAATTTACCCGAAGAATCCGTAGTTGCGGATTGAAGGATGCTCATGCCGCCGCTAAGCCCGACAATTTCGAGCGGCACGCCGCGGGCGATGATCGCTGAATCCGTACGGTTTGCGAGCCGCCCTTCCACAACTCCCTTTTGCTGCGAGTAGCCGGACACAGGCAGCACCATCATTGAAATAAGAATCAAAAATATCGCGAGTCGCTTTGCTTTCATTTTTCAGAGCCGCCTGCCGCAATCGGCACAAAATTTCTTCCCGGGCGCGGTTTCCGCGCCACAAGCCGGGCATTTGGTTGAGGCCCGGCTTAAGCCTTTCTTGTTCCCTTTTTCCTTCTCAATCTTGGGAACGTCCAGCTGTTCAATTCCCTGCAGGATAATTGCAGCCTCGTTTTTGTAGCTTGTCTCCAGTTGTTTGAAATCCAAGTCGGACAGCCGGCCCATCTTGTATTCAAATTCCAGATCGTTGAGGCCTTTGTTGTTCACCGCTTTCCGGTCCAGCAGGCGGTCCAATTCCGTTTCGGCACACAGGCCAAGGTCGAAATTATTCGTTTTTCCAAACAAGGGCGCCAGGACGAAGTAACCCGAAATCATCACAAGCGCCGCATACAGTAGCCAGATCATCCGATTCTCCATTTTGGAGTGCAGGCAAGATGCCTAATGCTGCATAGTTTAAAATTTTTGCCTCGACCCTATGTTGAGCCGCGTAGCGACGGTTGACCTCCACAATAGGTGATCAGTTTAGGTCAGGCGTCGCTACGGTCGTGAGAAAAAATCGAAATCGAGGCGCGAAGCGCCGGCAGTGAATAGCCCCGAGCGTCAGCTCGGGGTGAACGGATATCCCAGGAACGAGGCCCGAAGGGCCGGCACTCGCAATCGTTCGAAGTGCCGCGCCTTTGGCGCTCATCATCTCTTCAATTCTATTCCCGGCCTGACGGCCGGGCCTACTCACTATCGGCCCTTCGGGCCTAAATATCTTGATTGAATGCATGATTCTGATTCTCGATTTTTTCTCACAACCTGCGCGACGCACATTTTCTTCTTTCTTCAAAAACTGTGCAGCATTGGGCCAGCCTCTGCGCTCCTTAATCAACCTCGCGGGCGGGAAGCATTGTGACAATCGTGCCGCAAACCATAACGATGGCACCGATCCAGATCCAAAAGACCAACGGATTCACATGCGCCGCAATTTCGCACTTCAATCCGTCATTCGACAGCCCCGAAAAGATTACATACAAATCTTCTTTGGGAGTGCTGTAGAGAGCCACGGTTGTGGTGGATTGCTGCTCAGCGGTTTTGTAAACGCGTCTTTCCGGTTTCAGTGTATGAATGAATTTGCCGTCCTGGTAAGCCTGAAGAACCACCTGCCCATATTGGTAATTCGCAGTCTCTCCTTCGCGCAATCCATCCATTTTCAATGATTAACTGCCTATTCTCAGCTCCTGCCCGGTAGCCAACTGCGCTTTAGTTTCCCGGTTGAAGGCGTTTCCCGCAAGTCCCGCAAAAATCATTACAATGGAAAAATGGACGATGTACCCGCCGTAGCGCCTTTTGTTTTTCAGTGTTAAGTTCACGACGGCTGCCGCGAAGCTTTCGCCCTTTGTCTCCCGGCGGACTAAAGCCCCCTTGAAGAATTCCTCAACGATGCTCACCAGCACAAAGGTACAGAGCGCCATACAAATGATAAAATAAAAATGCCGGATCCCTCCGATGAACACTACAGCGACAACGACGGCCGCTGAAATTGCCGGCCAAAAGAACGCCCGTCTTAAACTCTCCAGGGAAGTTTTTCGCCATGCAAACAGCGGCCCCACTCCTGTAAGCAGCAGAAGGATGAGGCCTATCGGTATGTTTATTTTGTTGAAGAAGGGGGCATCCAGAGTTATTTGGACTCCCGTGATCCATTTTGAAAACACCGGGAACATGGTGCCGAAAAACACGGCCAAACAGGCAGCTACCAGGACAAGATTATTGAAAACAAATGCGCTTTCCCGGGATAGTAAGGAATCGAGCTGGCGTTCGCTCTTCATAATTGAGCGTCGGGCAGCGATAAGCCCCAGGCTCGCAATCAGCACGGCCGCCATGTAAATAAGGAAAAAATGCCCAAGGCCTGAGTCCGAAAAGGCGTGCACGGAACTGACGACGCCGCTTCGAGTGATAAAAGTGCCGAATACACCCAAAAGATACGTGAGCATAATCAGAATCGTGTTCCAGATCTTCAGCATTCCGCGCCGCTCTTGAATGATGACCGAGTGCAGGAACGCCGTTCCCATGAGCCAAGGCATGAGCGATGAGTTTTCAACGGGATCCCATCCCCAATAGCCGCCCCATCCCAATACTACATAGGCCCATTTGCCCCCGAGAAGAAGCCCTGCGCCGAGGAGAAGCCACGTCAGGAGAGTCCAGCGCCGGGTAGTGCGGATCCATGTAGTCCCAATCTGCCCGGTTATGAGCGCGGCAATCGCAAATGCAAACGGAATCAAAAAGCCAATGAATCCGAGATACAGGATTGGAGGGTGAATAACCATTGCCCAGTGTTGCAGCAGCGGATTAAGCCCACGGCCATCCGCGGGCATAAACTTCTGCAGAGTGCCGTCGGCCAAAACCTGGGTCAGCTGTTTGAACGGATTCGAAAGAAAGAAGTTCAAGGACAGGAAAAAACAAAGGTCAATCATCAGAACTGCCAGCACATACGGCATCATGTCCCGATACCGGGACCGGTTCTGGTAAATGACAATAGCGCAGAGCAGCGCAGTGAAAAAAACCCACAGGAGCATCGATCCGTCGTGTGCTCCCCATATCGCGGCAATTTTATAGAAAACAGCCAGATCGCGACTGCTGGACTCGGCTATGTGGGATATCGAAAAATCGTTTGTAAACGTCAGATAGAGAAGTGCGGCAAAGGACAGCGTGGTGCAGCCGGCAGCGGCAAAAGCAGCTTTTTCCGCACTTTTCACGATTCGGGGTTGCCGTTGCGAAGCTCCAATCAGGGCGGCAAAAAGCGCATACAGAGACAGGCACAGGGCGAAAAGCAGACAGAAATTTCCAAATTCAGCCATTAGCTACAACCTTGGAGCGCGGGCAGCTTGCCCGCGAGGTAAAGAAAAGGCTGCGGGCGGAACCGCCCGCATACAGTGACACTCCCTAAGAGGAGCTTCTTTTCTTGTATTCCGCTTCGTATTTCGACGCGCATTTCGCTTCGATGCGGCGCGCCTCAAAAGCCCCGTCTCCTGCGATATTCCCTTCAACCAGGGCTTTAGATCCGTCTTTGAAGGTGTCGGGAATAATATCCGTTCCGATGTATCGCACTTTTATTTTATTTGTTCGGCTCTCAATTATAAACTCCATGCGAGGTTTGGTTCGATCGATTGATCCTGCTACAACATCTCCCGCAAGTTTTACTGTCTTGCCATGAAGATCCCCGGCCATGGAAGCATATTCATCCACGGTGATGTAATATGCCTTGCTTTCCTGAAAACCTACAAATCCCATCCATGCCAGGGCTGCGACTATCACGGCGCCTCCCACTATAAACTTCATCCTTGCCATTTGGACCTCAGGCGAAGCTAAAATTCGCTTTACAGAAGCAATGGGCTTTCACCCAGTTCCGGAGTATACCATTTGGAGAGGGAGTATCGAATGATGAATTAAACAGGAAAATTGATGTAAGCTTTTATATAACTAGATCTGGAGGGATTCTGAAATGGCTGCACCAACAGATGCCCCGGTCATCGCCGCTTATTATTATAAAATTAGGTGGGGATGCCAGGACGAGTTCATAGAATTGTTCCGCAAGAACCACTACCCGATATTGGAGGCCCAGGTTAAGTCCGGCCGCCTTCTGAAATTCGAAGCCTACGAACCGCGATTCCACGGGGATGGGCGGAGTGATTGGAATTTCGTCACCATCCTTACATTCAGGAACTGGCAGGCTTTCGGCGACAACAGCGGCCAGGCGGAGCTGATCGAGAAGATGTATCCCGATCAGGAGAAATATAAGAAAGAGGAACGAAGGCGCTTTGAAATTGTGGACGCCCATTGGGATGTCCCGTTGAAGCCCGTCAAGATGGATTAATCTTCAATATCGAAACTTCCGGGGTCGGGGTCGGTATCGGTATCGGGGTCGGCTTTTCACACTGTTTCGACCCCGATACCGATACCGATACCGACCCCGATGTGTGTAGGATTGGGTACTAAATTACAATCAAATTGTGGACACCCATTGGGATGTCCCCTTGAAGCCAGTCAAGATGGATTAATCTT
>JAHFUH010000257.1 GCA_023265215.1 Acidobacteriota bacterium | reverse complement strand
AGTCAGTTTCTGACAAGTCCTATCATGGATCGCCTCCATTAATACTTGGTCGTTGACGGTGACGTGCTCGTGGACATATCCGGGTTCTTGTTTTGCAATCAATTTTTCCCAAAACTGCCGTCTACGTGGACGCCCACGTGCACGTAAACGTCAACGACCACGAAAACATGGATAAGAGGAGCACCAAGTTCCATTTTCAGGATCATTTCTTTTTCCTTGAAATGAGCGATTTAATGAACGAGATCCGGAGATCTGAACTTATACGCCAACGTAGACGCGGCATCCTCGCCGTGTCTACGTTGCTTTGGTTGCGGCCGCCGGTTGCGCGGGCAAATACATGGCCTTTTTTAATGCGGGCTATCGGTTCAGCTGAAGATAACGGCCGAGGCACATGATTGGGAAATACAGCCGGTACAAATGATACCGAAGATAGAACACACGGGGGAATCCGGTGCCCGTAAACCAGGGTTCGTCCCAGGAGCCGCTTTCCAACTGAGTATCCAAAAGATAGCGCACGCCCCTTTGAACTCCAGGATCATTGGGACCATAAATCGCCATCAACGCCATGACTCCCCAGGATGTCTGGGATGCGGTGGAAGGTCCTTGCCCTTTGACGGCAGGATCTTCGTAGCTGTCTGCGGATTCGCCGAAAGATCCATCTTCCTTTTGAATGTTTTTCAACCAGGCGCCTGCTTTCTGAACCCAGGGCAGACTCATGTCGAGGCCAACGGTTCTTAAGCCGCAGACAACCTGCCATGTTCCATAAATATAGTTGACCCCCCATCGGCCAAACCAGCAGCCTTCAGGCTCCTGTTCGAATTCAAGAAAACGCAACGCGTTCTGAACTGCCGGATGATCCGGCCGGAATCCGAAATGGCCCAGGCACTCCAGCGTTCTTCCCGTTATATCGGGGCAGGAAGGATCCTGGATGGCATTGTGATCGGCGAATGGGATGTATTCGAGGATTGGCCGGTTGATGGTTCTGTCGAATGCAGCCCATCCTCCATCTTCATTCTGCATCGCCAGAATCCACTCGATGCCTCGTGCGGCCGACGGCTTGCCCTCCGGGCAACCGGATCGGAGCAGTGCCATAGTGACCATTGCCGTGTCATCGACATCCGGGTAATAGGAATTATTAAATTCGAAATACCAGCCCGATGGTTCGACGGGATTTCTGACATTGGCTTTCCAATCGCCGAAATCACGGCACTCTTTCCCAATCAGCCACTGGATGGCCTGACGCAACGATTCATTCTCCTGATTGAAATTCGCCTCGCTAAGCGCATAGGCTGCAATTCCGGTATCCCAGATCGGTGAGAAACAAGGCTGAATCCGGATACAGTCTCCTTCTTCAATCATGAGGCGATCAAGTTGCCGTTCCGCTTCCTTGACGCGTTCATCTCCCATTGGATATCCCAGGCATCGGAGGGCAATGATTATGTAGACCATAGGGGGGAAAATGGCGCCCAGTCCGTCGGAATGCTGGCCGTCGGAGCGTTTGAGTATCCACTCTTCAATGCGCTGCAGAGCGGCGCGGCGCAATGGCTTCAGATTTGTTCTTTCCCAGAGCTTCAATCCCTTGTCGATGGCCAGAAAGAGATTTCTCCAGCTTAACAGCTGTTTGTCGAACTCGCAAAAAGGGCGATGCGGATAATCATGATTGGCGTATAGCTCCATGATGCCCCTGGGTGCGGGCAACTGGCGCACGGGCCGGTAGCTTGAAACCACTGCCAGTGGCATTATCATGGTGCGTGACCAGGCCGATACTTTGTCCAGGTGAAAATAAAACCATTTCGGCAAGAGAACCACTTCCGGCGGAATAACCGGAACAGAGTCATAGTGCATTTGGCCAAGCGCAGCAAGGTAGAATTTGGAATATGTGTTGCAGCATTCAGCTCCGCCCAGTTTCAGTATCAGTTCCCGGGCTTTTTTCATATGCGGGGCGTCCATTGAATCGCCCATCAACTTCAGCGCGAAATAAGCTTTGACTGTTGCGCTCAGGTCCGGCTTGCCTCCGGGGTACTGAATCCAAGCCCCATCGGATAATCGTTGCTGCCGCCGCAAAAAATTGGCGATCTTGGGCAGTCGGGGGTCGTTTTCCAGTTCAACAATGAATTTCAGCAGAATGTATTCGCTCTGCAGGATGGAATCGCCTTCAAGTTCTCCGCACCAGAATCCCGAGGGCTCTTGCATGGATACAAGAAGGTCCGTTGCCCGGCCCAAAGATGAACGTGCTTGTCCCATGAGAACGGGATCGGCTCCGACGTTCGTGCACGATTCAGCATTCGGGAATGTGGCATTTTCCATCAAAGTCATGATTATCCCTTTCTTTGGCTGTAATTCATTAGCCCGGCGTTCCGACTCTAGCGGCAGAGAACAGGCGCATGGTGAACGCCTTCAGGACAATAGTTAGTTTCTCGGATTTCGGAAGGTGAATAGAATTATGGAAAACGTCAAAGCGCCCTTCCACTATCCTGTCGAGGATCCGCTCGTAAATTTCGATCATCGCCCAAAGCGCAGGTCTGCTGACGGCTTCAACGAGAGGAAGAAGTTTGCGCGCTCGCGCATAATAATCCCGCGCACGCATGGCTTCAAAATTCATCAGGCTTCTGAAACGTTCATCCAGCACCCCGCGCTGCAGCTCTCCGGGAGCGTAATCGAATTTCCTGAGATCCTCCGCAGGCAGGTAAATGCGTCCCATCTCAGCGTCCTCTTTCACATCTCTCAGAATATTCGTCAGCTGAAATGCTATTCCGCACTGCTCGGCATATTCTTTTGCCCGGTCTTCGCTAAAGCCGAAAATCTGGAGACAGACCAGTCCAACCGCGGACGCGACATTGAAACAGTATTTATATAGATCATCGAAGGTTTCGTATTGGGGGATGTCTAAATCCATCTCCGCGCCGTCAATAATCCAGTGAAAATATTGAGCTGGTATTGAAAAACGGTTCACGGTGTCGCGGAATGCATACAAAATGGAATTCCCGCAAGGACCGCCCGAATAGACATTGTTGAGCTGCTGGCGCCATTTGCCTAGCATCTCTCTCTTGGATTCGATGCCGGCATCGCCGTCTGATATGTCGTCGCAGTAGCGCATAAAAGCATAAACCGCGCAGAATGCGCGTTTTTTTTCGGCGGGGAGGACCATGAAGGAATAATAAAAGTTGCGGGCTCGGCTGCGGGCTATAGCTTCTGCGGATCTGTATGAGGTCAGCAGTTCCGGTTCCATGGCTTCTCCGAAATTCAGGAAACCCCGCCGCGGCAGGGTTAAGGGTCTGTTATTACGTGACAGATCCTTAGGGGATTATTGCTATTTTGAGATCCCCATTCCGATTCAGCAGCCTTTCCAGGACGCTGCCCAACGCGGCCAGATGCTCTTCCCCCGTGATGAGGCTTTTGGCTTTAAATTTGCCCCGGTGAATTGCATCCAACGCTTCCCGAATATGGCGCGGCGTGTGATGGAAATTTGCCTTTATCGTGATCTCGGAATAGTGAATGAGGGTGCTGTCCAAGGGGATGTGTGTTCCGGAAGGGCAGCCTCCAAAGAGATTGATGGTTCCTCCGCGTCGGACCATGCCCATGGCCTGCTGCCACGTTTCCTTCGACCCCACGGCTTCGATCACAACGTCTGCGCCGCGCATGCCGCTGGTGATTTTGCGTACCTGCTCCACGACATTAGATCGAGTGGAGTCCACCACGTAATCCGCTCCCATGGTTTTTGCCATCGCCAGCTGAGTGCTTCGGTTGCCAAGAGCAATGACCTTGGAGCCCTGGGCTTTTAGGACCTGGACAAACATCAATCCTATAGGGCCCATACCGATCACGACAACTGTATTTCCCTCCTCTATCTCCGTTTTTTCCACAGCCCGCAAGACACAGGCAAGAGGCTCCACAAGAGCCGCTTCATGAAAGCTGACGTTCTCCGGGAGAATGAGGAGGTTCTGGCGCACAATGCTTTCCGGAATTTTGATAAATTCCGCATAGGCTCCATTGATGAACTGCAGGTTCTCGCACAAATTTGCCAGTTGACGTTCGCAGTAGAAGCATTCATTACATGGGCCCGAGTTAGCCGATACAACCCGCATGCCGGGAGTGAAGCTTTCCACTCCCTCGCCGATTTCTTCCACAACCCCCGCAAGCTCGTGGCCGAAAACTGAGGGGGGTACGATCATTCGAGCATGAAATCCCTGGCGATATACCTTCAAGTCCGTTCCACAAGTCAGGGCTGCCTTGATTCGAACCAAAACTTCGCCGGGTCCGACTCTTGGGATCGGGACCTGCTCAATGCGCACGTCCCGTTTCCCGTACAAAACGGCTGCCGTCATCTTCTCTCTTGTGACCTTCATCAATTCTCTCATGGCTGTATCAAGACCTTTAGGGAGTGCTCAGAGGGATGTGCCGCCAGGTGAATGCCGACCGGCAGGAGTTCCAGTGCGAACCGGTGGCTGATGAGCCTGGCCACATTGATTTTTCCTGTAAAGACTAGATGTGCAGCTTTTTCCTGAAGCTCCACTGAAGCGCTATAGCTGCCGATGAGTTTCTTCTCCTCCACGCAGATACGTGAAGCGTCCACCGGGATCATCTCGCCGGGTACGGTTTGAGCAAACAGCAGTACGCGCCCGCCCCTGCGAACCATGACTTGGGCATCCTCAATAGCGCGGGGATTTGCTGCTGCGACAATCGCCAGATCGGCTCCCCGCCCGTCAGTGAATTTGGCGACAGTTTCGCGGACATTGTCTCTTTCGGGATTGAGGGCAGCCTCAGCGCCTAATTCCCGTGCGGTTGCCAATCTGCTTTCAAGAAAATCCAATCCGACCACTCGGGCACCTTCGCATAGAGCCGATTGCATCATGAGCAGTCCTACAGGGCCCTGCCCGTAAATAACCACGACCTCGCCGGGTTTGAGTTCAGCAGTTTCCAGGGCTTTAAGGCATGTGTTCAGAGGCTCCAGGAAACTTGCCTCCTCAAAACTTACATCATCAGGAATTGCAACCGTTCCTTCCGAAACAATCCAATCCATTACCCGGACATATTCGGCGAATCCGCCGCCTGCCGGTTCAAATCCAGCTGTAGTGCCCGTACGCCTGTAAAATTCGCATTGAGAGAATAGCTTGTTTTCGCAGTAGAAGCATTTCCTGCATGGAATGTGGTGATGAGTTGTGACGCGGTCGCCGACCTTGAACCGGGTTACTTTAGGCCCTGTTTTGACAATAGTTCCAGCGATCTCATGCCCGAATATCCGGGGCGGCGGAACCAGACCATATTCAATCTTCTTCAAATCAGTTCCGCACACACCGCAAGTGTGAACGCGGATTAAGATCTCACCATCGGAAATTTGCGGGACAGGCACTTTTTCCAGTGAGATATTCGATGGGCCGCGGTATACAGCCGCCCTCATTTCCGCTCCAGCGTCTGGAGTATGTATGTCCTGTTTCCTAACTACCGTTTGCTGTTGTCTCATTTCAGATCATATTTGCGCGCAAATTCGAAATCCGGTCCTGCGAAGAATCCGGATGCCACGCATGTCGAAAATAATCCACCGCATCGCGCAATGCCTTCGTAGCGGGCTGGGGATTATAGCCCAATTCATTTCGCGCTTTCTCGCTACTGATATACATTTTGTGCCGTGCCATCCTGACGCCTTCCAGCGGTATCATGGGCTCCCTGCGCAGTATGGACCCCGTCACCAGATTGTCCAGGTACCCTGCTATTAAAGCAAGCGTCCAGGGAATCCGGAATCGAGGCATGCGTTTTTCGCAAATCTGAGCCAGGCCCTCCAGTATTTCTTCCAGCGTCCAGTTTTCGCCGCCCAGAATATACCGTTCTCCAACATGCCCTTTTGTTTCCGCCAACAAGTGTCCGGCCGCGACATCTTCCACCCCCACGATGTTCAGGCCTGTGGCGACATAGGCCGGCATTCGTCCCTTTATGAACTCCAGGATGATTCTTCCCGTTGGAGTCGGCTTAATATCTCCCGGGCCAATTGGGGTTGTAGGATTAACGATGACTACCGGAAGGCCTGAGGATGCGAATTCGTGGGCGACCTGTTCGGCCATGAATTTGGATCGTTTATAATTGCCGATCATATCGTCCAGCTTGACAGGAGTTTCTTCGTCAGCCGGAAGCCCGTCCTTCCTCATTCCGATCGCCCCGACGGTGCTGGTGTAGACAACCTTCTCCACGCCGGCTTCACAACATGCGGAAAGCAGATTGCGCGTGCCTCCGACGTTGTTATCATAAATCTCCTGAGGATTCTTTGCCCAAAGCCGATAGTCTGCGGCGACGTGGTACACACGGCGGCAACCCTGAATACACCGCAAGAGCGATGTCATATCCTTCAGATCCCCGATTGCTATCTCGCAGCCGAAAGCCTCAATATTCGATTTGCGGCTGGAATTGCGGGCAAGCAATCTCACACGGTCTCCCCTTAAAAGGAGTTGCCGCACAACATGGCTTCCCACGAACCCTGTTGCACCCGTCACGAAAGTGAGATCTTCAGTCATGAGGCTCTCATTCCACCCAAATTCACTGTTCCGTTTTTTCGCCGTTTTTAGCGTCTCTCAATCACGTAAACATAAAACTATATCTTAATTGCTCAATCATTTCCAACAATGACGAAATTTTGCTTGCACTTCCCAGGCTGAGCATTTGGGGCTGCAAAGCCGGCGGATGAAATTGGAAGGCGAGCTTTGTAACCGGCCTCAATGGTATGCTTCAATCCTGAATCGGTTCAAGACTTTAGCTGCCCAGAATTTCGGACACAACCAGCCAACTCAGGAGGAAGCGAAAATTCAACATGCTCCACAGTCCCGCCTGTCGTTTCAACGCTAGGATACCCCAATTTATTCAGGTAGTGGACAACTCTTTCCACCAATCCTTCGGGTGCCGACGCTCCTGCGGTCAAACCAATGCTTTGTACGCCCGTAAGCCATTCAGTTTGGATGTCCTCAATATTGTCGATCAGATAGGCCGGCACGCCCGCACTCTGGGCTACTTCCACCAGTCTGCAGGAATTCGAGCTGTTTGCCGAACCGACTACCAGGATCAATTCGGCTCTTTTGGCGAGTTCAAGAACCGCGCTTTGCCTGTTCTGAGTCGCGTAGCAGATATCTTCAGATCCGGGCGCTATAATCAGCGGGAACTTTTGGCGCAATTTGTCGACAATATGCCCGGTGTCGTTCAGGCTTAACGTAGTCTGCGTCAAATAAACAACGCGAGTGGGATCCGGAACAACCAGCCGGTCAATATCCTTTTCGTTATCAAGAACCGAAATGGCTTCAGGCGCTTCTCCCAGCGTTCCTATAACCTCATCGTGATCGGAATGGCCAATCAAAACAATCGTATACCCCTGACGCGCATACTTGACAGCCTCGCGGTGCACCTTTGTTACGAGAGGGCAAGTGGCATCGATCACCTTAAGCCGGCGCGTCCTGGCTGAAGCCCGTATTTCCGGCGCGACTCCATGCGCGCTGAAGATCACCCGACCGCCGGGCGGCACTTCATTCAGCTCATTGACAAAAATTATTCCCTTTTGGCAGAGCTCGTTGACGACATATTTGTTGTGCACGATTTCGCGCCGGACGTAAATCGGCTGTCCGTAAACTTCGAGAGCGATGTTTACAATGTCAATGGCTCGCACGACTCCGGCGCAAAATCCGCGTGGAG
>JAHFUH010000256.1 GCA_023265215.1 Acidobacteriota bacterium | reverse complement strand
CAACAGATTAGGTCAGGCATCGCTAGGCGACGCACATTCCTTTTCTTTCTTCAATTCCCGGCCTTAAAAGGCCGGGCTAAAATCATGGAGCCGCTACGCGGCCCCAAAACCATGCGACATTAGGAGGAACGCCCGCGCTCCACTCCATCAATGGGTTTGTTCGACAACGACCGCCCGGCCCGGCTTTACAGGACCGGCGAACAGGTTGTCTTTCATCTTATCTTTAAGCTCCGGCCTTTGAATCCGTATGGCTTCAGCACCATTTTCGGAAAACACATTCCGTTTCACATCGGGCTCCGAACGATCTTTTACATATAATCCCGGCGCAGCCCGATTTTTATGCTTCACCAGGCCATTTGCATATACTACATTGCCGACCAACAATGGATTCGCTTCTCCCTCAACGAGAATTCCCGGGCCCGTGTTCCGAAAAACGTAACTGGCGGCAATTGTGCCCGAAGAGTTGCCGCCGACGAATATCCCGGTGCCGGCACCCGAGACTTCCACGTTGGATAAATTCACGCTGGAATTCAAAATGCGAATTCCATAAGGCAGTCCCGCCTGAGGTTCTGCCATAATCACTAATCCGGACACACTCGCCCGCTTGATCCCATCGGCGCTGACTGCCGCATCCACTCCCGGGACAATTTGAGTTAGGTGAAGGACAGCTTTGCCCGGGGAACGCGCAGCCACGTCCACCCCTTCTTTCAACCGGATTACCTCCTGATATTCTCCATCCCCGATTTCAACCCGATCACCCGGTCGTGCGGCTTCCATTGCCTTCGCTATTGTGGAATATTCAGGACTGGACGGTTCGACTACAAGTAGCGCAGCCGGCCGATCCGGTTGCAGAATCTGCGGTTCCTCTCGAACAGTCCGGAAGCCGGCCCAGAAAAATCCAG
Organism: Acidobacteriota bacterium; assembly: GCA_023265215.1. Lineage (GTDB taxonomy): Bacteria > Acidobacteriota > UBA6911 > UBA6911 > UBA6911 > UBA6911. Next base: position 6,763 of record JAHFUH010000256.1, on the reverse strand, counting down.
CCAGAAAGCCGCCTATCAGGCCATAGCACAGGACGGCCCACCGGCGCTGCAGAAATGAAACCCGGGAATCGCCGGCCGGCGCATCCTTCTGCTTTGCGCAGGATGCCGCAAAATCATCCCCTTCGACTACAATCGCGGAGATGTTGTCCTTTCCTCCGGCTGCATTCGCTTTTTCGATCAGACGGCGGGTGCAATCCCTGGGCCTGCCGGCATTTTCGATTACGGTCTGCAACACTTCCCCAGAGGGGATCATGTCGCTCAGACCGTCGGAACACAGGATTAGCGCTGCGTCATTTTCGAAGGGTGTCTGGATGTATTCGATGAAATCATCATTGTCCGGCTTTTGCAGTTGAGAGCCGACATCCCGAAAAACCTCGTTGCGCCTGGGATGGCGCATGGCTTCAAGTTCGGAGAGTTCGCCGGCGTCCTCTCTCTGGCCAACCGGCGAATGATCCGAAGTGAGCTTCCTTATTTTCCCCTGATAAATCCGGTAAAGACGGGAATCACCCACGTGGCCAATGTGAAGCATGCCGTTTTTTATTATTGCCGCCGTAAGGACGCAGGCCATTCCGCGCTGCGACGGATTGCGCTCCGCCAGGCGATATATTTCGTTATTTGCCCCCGCAATCGCTTCCTTTATCCTGCGTTCTATAGAACCGGTTTCCTGGTGCAGCCTTGCCGCTATGGCATCCACAGCTTGCTGGGCGGCCACTTCACCGGCAGCTTCACCCCCCATCCCATCCACCACCACAAATATTCCCCGGTCGGGTTCACAGAGGATGCGGTCCTCATTGTTTTCCCGTCTCCCCGGGTGAGTATCCCCCCAGGCTTTCAAAGCGGCTTCGTTCCCTGTAACTTGCACGGCGTTTATCTCGAACGGATTGTTTGGATGTAGACACAGACCAGGACTCCAACGGCTAAAACCGCCGCAATCAGGAATCCATAACGCGTCCAGTTAGGGCCTGTCAGTGAATAACGTTTACACTTTGCTGCCGACCCCCAGGCCCGCCGGCTAGGCACGAGCATCGAGAACTGAGCCGGGCTCAGCCATACCGGGTAGTATGCAAGGAGCAAGCAACAACGCCAGTGGGCCTGAGGGCCGCAGCCCAAAGGGGCGCGGCGGCGGGCGGGCACCTGCTGCGTTGCCGCTCCTCGACGATGACACCGCATCGCCTGCGTCGCGGCGTCTTGCATCTGCCCGCCCGGCGCTCGCGCCAAAGCACAAACGTTATTCAGTGACAGGCCCTCTAGAAAAGTCATAGCTGCTGGAATTCTATCGTCACCTTTTCTGCAAGTGTGATTACGGCCTTGGATGGGATTCGAGTCCACTCTTTCGGCACAAGTTTGCTTCCGTTTACAGAAGTCCCGAATTTGCCGACATCTTGGATGAAAAACTCGGCCTTTTCCTGCCTTAAATAAAAATGCTGCCTTGAGACATCCGCAGGTCCGTCCAGTTCAAGATCGCAAAATACGCTATGCCCGCCTCGACCAACGGAGATTTCTGCTTTTCTCATCAGATATTCCCGTTCCTGTCCGTCTTTATCCTTATAGACTAACTTCGCTGTGGGCGCGTCGTTTTCCTGCAATTCCTGCTGATATTTGCCCAACTTTCTGGTCTCACCGCCGGAACGGATCGTTTCAGACCTTTGGGTCCGGGTTCCTGCGCCATATTCTATAGGGGACGGCAACGAAAGTCTCGAATCTATCAGGAGATCGCCAGGCGTCAGTTCCTCATCCTCATCCTGATGGAATGCAATCGCCCAGCTTTTTTCAGCGGCTTCATATTTGGAAGAACTTGCTTTCAATCCGGGCAAACGCGCAAATCCTTTTTTTCCAAGGCCGGCCAATTCCTTATTCAGAGCCTCAATGCACTCTTCCCGGATGCTCGGGAAAATTCCGGAAAGCCTGCCGTAATCATCCGGATGCAGGTATATGTCGTAATGGCTGGGCACGAGCGTGCGGTAAAGCAAAGGTTCCGCAGATTCGCGCATGTTGTCCAATACTGCGAGAACGATATCTCTTCCTGTAGCTTTAACTTTAGCGGTCATGGATAGTTTTCACCAAAGGGTAGAGTTTATCCCCTGACAAATGGGGACGCTACCCTATTTTTTGCAGGAATAGGAAAGGAATCGAGACTGGGAAGACTTCCATATTCTCAGGACTCCTGATCCCTACCCGTAATTTGGGGCTAATACGGATTCAGTTGTGATACCAGATGTGTCCCGTAGGGACACCGTGATCCTAGCCCGGCACTTCAGTGCCGGGACCTATAGATAACAACATTCCTAGTCCCGTAGGGACGGCTGAGCTATCGATCCTCTCTGGCTTCAATCGTCCCTACGGGACTCCTCGCATATTCAATTCCTAACCCCGGCACTGAAGTGCCGGGCTATTTTCATAGCGTCCCGCTGGGACGCATTTGCGGATCCGATCAAAATCTTCCGGATCAGGAGTCCATATTCTTGAAAAAAATAGGGTAGCGTCCCCATTTTTCCAGTGGATGTAACAATAAATTTCGGGCATTATTTCCCACTGGATAATATTATGCGTTGGCTTTTGCGATCGAAAATACATAAAGCGAGGGTGACGGAAGCTAATGTCGATTACATTGGCAGCATCACTATCGACAACGACCTGATCGAACGGGCGGGGTTCTGGCCGGGAGAAAAGGTCCTCGTCGTCAGCAATACTACGGGGCAGCGGCTCGAGACCTACGTTATCGTTGGCGAAAGCGGATCAGGCGTAATCTGCATGAACGGAGCAGCGGCGCATATTATCAAGGTCGGCGAGGAAATCATTGTGATGGGTTTCGAACTCTCAGCGGAACCAATCGCGCCGGCCATTATCCTGGTAGACCGCGCAAATCGATTCCTCCGATTTCTTTAGCCATGGAGCGCGGGCGTCCCGCCCGCCGCGACTAATCTTCCGCAAAAGCCGAAGTGCGAAATTTTTTAATTCCGGAGCGAAGCTTTTTCTTGCGCAGTCTCTTGTCCTTTGAGCCGGCCGTCGGTTTTGATTTGCGCCGGATCTTTGGCGCAATGCCGGCTTTCTCGATCAGTTGAAAAAGTCGTTGCAGTGCATCTTCCCGGTTGCGCAGCTGAGTACGAAAACGCTTGGCTTCAATTACAATTTCACCCGCCGAAGTCAGCCGCTTTCCCGCAAGCTGGAACAGGCGTTCCCGCACCTCTGGTTTGATCGATCTGGAGTTGCGGGCGTCAAACCGAAGCTGAACAGCGCTGGCTACCTTGTTCACGTTCTGGCCGCCTGGCCCGGAAGCGCGAATAAAATCAAAGTGGATTTCATCGGGCCGTATCTTAATTGGTTGATTTTTCATTCGTCCCCACTTTTCCAAATGACGAGTTACGAATTACGAGTGACAAATTTGAGCATACCCATATATTAGAAGCTCAACTTCAATTCAAGGAATATGTTTAAATTCGTCATTCGTAACTCGTCATTCTATTTTCGGGGTTTCTGAATAAGTACCGGTTCATTCCTGTCCCCGTCCGGCTGCACTGCGCTTGGATTGCGTGGCGCCTGCAGGTTTACTCCGAAATCCCAGACAAACTGGTTCATAGCACCCTTGTCATCATATTCCACCAGCGCATATTCACCGTCATCCAGTGAGGCGGCCGGTGAAACCTTCACCCAATACTTTGAGACCGGTTCCACTTTGGCATCCACAAACTGAGCGCTCTGTTTCACCTTTCCGTAGACCGCAATGCTGATGGCGCCCACGATCCGATTTTCTTTCTTCCGTTCGCAACGGACAATTCGTAGACGATCTTTCGCCGTTTCGGAACTGTAAGGCTGCAAGGGATCTTCGCTATCGATATTCACATAAAGCGAAGGGATGGAAGTATGCGACTGAATGCGGGCGTGCAAACCTGGGAGCTCAATCGTCTGTTTGGAACCGGCAACAGGATTGATTGCCCCGCGAATGATATTACGTCCCAGATTTTTCTTTAAGTCCGCGCCATTTTGATTCAAATGGTTCAGTTCCGGTTTGCCCTGATAAGCATCCAGCAGGAAAACTCCATCTTGTGAAGAGAGTTTCAAACCGGGCGCAACCAGAGGGGATCGCGCTTCCTCTTCACTGCGTTCGACGGCCGCCCTGTCCAGCGCTTCATTGACATGCTCCGAACGCTCGCGGGCGTCTTTTCCGGCGTAACTGTCGGTGGCGGCCCAGTCGATCATGGAATATGGCAGATCTTCCCATTGGTTCCGCTCCGAGCTGAAATAATGCACACGGTCTCCCTGGATCGAGTATTCGCTTATCAACTCATAGGACGCGTCTTTCAAGATGAGCCGTTTATATTTGGCCGTCTGCGCAAATCCGGTTCCTGCAATGACCAGAATCAGAAAGGGGACGCGGAGCACGCGGAAAAACGCGGATAGTAATTTTCGTGTCTTTTCGCGTTTTCCAGTGTGTTCTGCGTATTCCGCGTCCCCTTTCATATTCGCCCATAATACCAGATCCATCGCACTTTTTTGTGATAGGATCGAGCATGGAAAAGGGGATGGAGTGGATATGCGGCAATTATCGGGCAAACGGCTTTTTCCCAGGTTTCTGATTTCAGCTTTTCTGATTTCCCTGCTGATGTCCGGATGCTCGATTCGGAAGATTGCAGTGAATAAAATCGGGGACGCTCTCGCACAAAGCGGAACTACCTTTGCATCGGACGACGATCCTGATCTCGTGAAAGGCGCTCTCCCGTTCAGCCTGAAACTGATCGAAGGTCTGCTTGCGGAAAGCCCGCGCCATCGGGGCCTTCTTTTCGCCGCATCGAGCGGCTTCACGCAGTATGGTTACGCATTCATAAAGGAAGAGGCGGATGAGACGGAGCCGGAAAATCTTGCCCGCGCCACCGAGATGCGGGCGCGCGCGCGGCGCCTGTTTCTCCGTGCGCGCAATTATGGGCTGCGCGGATTGGAAATATCGCATCCCGGCATCTCGGCGGCTTTGAACAAGGATCCTCAAGCGGCCGTGAAAAGCACAAAATCTTCTGACGTGCCGCTGCTATATTGGACGGCCGCGTCCTGGGGCCTTGCCATTACGCTGTCGAAGAACGAACCGGACTTAATTGTGGATCAACCGGTCGTGGAAACGCTGATTGACCGGGCTCTCGAGCTCAATGAGGCCTTTGATCAGGGGGCGATTCACTCATTCCTGATATCTTATGAGCCGGCGCGGCAGGGAGCGCCGGGCGATCCTTTGGAGAGAGCCCGCAAGCATTTCGACAAAGCAATGGCGCTATCGGGAGGCTTTCAGGCAGCCCCGCTGGTCGCGCTTGCCGAATCGGTCTCCATCGCAAAGCAGGATCGGCATGGGTTTCAGTCACTGCTGGAAAGAGCTCTGGCTGTTGACGTGAATGCCAGGCCGGAGTACCGTCTGTCAAACCTGGTAATGCAACGCCGCGCACGTTGGCTTCTATCGCGGATCGACGATTTATTCCTGGCAGACGATGAAAAGTTGCCTGCAGCCGGCAGTCAATAATCTGCAATAGCCCCGGAGCTGTAAAGGAGAATTGAATGAAAACACCTTATTCGAAGTTGGCACTTATAGGGGCATTGACGCTCGGAGCATTCATTTCCCGGACGCCGGTTGAAGCGCGTCCAATGAATCCCGTGACGATCCGGCTCGGCACACTGGCGCCGACCGGCAGCTCGTTTCACACGGCGCTTGTCGAAATGGGACAGAAATGGCGCGACGCAAGCGGTGGCGCCGTTAAACTGACAATTTACCCTGACGGAGTTCAGGGCGGGGAAGCGGATATGGTGCGCTCCTTGCGCGCCAACGTGCTTACGGCAGGCATGTTCACGGTGGTGGGCTTAAGCGAAATCGATTCCTCGGTCGGGGGGCTCTCATTCCTGCCTCTGACATTTCGATCGTGGGATGAGTACGACTATGTGCTCGAGAGACTGGCTCCGAGGCTGGAAAAGGCATTGCTGGACAAGGGGTTCGTCGTGCTGTTCTGGGGCGATGCGGGATGGGTGCATTTCTTTTCCAAAACGCCGGCAGTACACCCGGACGATTTCAAACAGCTCAAGATTTTTACGTGGGCCGGAGATGCCTTCCAGGTTGATCTCATGAAATCGCTCGGATACCACCCTGTCCCGAGAGAAACAGCAGACATCCTGCCCGGGCTTAAAACAGATTTGATCAATGCAATTCCCCTCCCGCCCAACCAGGCACTCCTTGGCCAATGCTACACAATAGCCAATCACATGCTGGATCTGAAATGGACCATTCTTTCCGGAGCCACTATCATTAAGAAAGATGTCTGGGATAAAATTCCCGCGGACATTCAGAAGCAGCTTTCTTCGGCAGCTATGGCAGCAGGCGAAAAAATACGGGCCGGTGCCCGGAAGGAAGACGATCAATCAATCGCAGCAATGCAAAAGAAGGGGTTAATCGTGCATCCCGTCACACCTCAGGTCGAGGCGGAATGGCGGCAGCTGACCAAAATCCTGTATCCGCAGATTCGGGGCAAAGAAGTCCCGGCAGATATTTTTGATGAGGTGCAGCGGCTTGCTGCGGAGTACCGCGCCAAAGGATCCCGGAAATGAACGATTCTTCAATCGAGGCTGCGGAGTCCCCATCAGGAAAAGGATCAAATGGCGGCTGGCGCGGCAGTCTTCAGAAAACCGAAAACCTGCTGATGACTTTCTGCCTGGCCGCGATGGTATTGATTCCTTTGATTGATATCGTCCTCCGCCCGACAAGGATAGTCTTTCCCGGAAGCAGCGCCATTCAATGCCA
>JAHFUH010000779.1 GCA_023265215.1 Acidobacteriota bacterium | reverse complement strand
GGCAACCGGCTCATTCTTTTTTTTCGCGGAGAGGTACCGAAGTGGTCGTACCGGGCTCGACTCGAAATCGAGTTACCCCCTAATAAGGGGTACGTGGGTTCGAATCCCACCCTCTCCGCCAAATATCTCATTTATAATCAATAACTTACAAAAGCATAAAAACAAAGTACCTGAAACGTACCGAAAATGCGTGTATGATCCTTCCATGTTGACCATATATCGCAGGCACCGAAAAGAATGCTCCCACAAATCAAGGAAGTACAGGAAGTGCCGATGCCCGATCTGGGCGCAGGGGGTGTTACGCGGAATCCAGATCAGGAAATCTCTCAATCTCGCCGAATGGGAAGCGGCACAGGCGACGGTGCGAGAGTGGGAGTCTGTCGGCATTGAAGCCGCTCCAATATCATTCGCTGAGGCCAAGGAAAAATATCTTACAGATGTCGAGCGCAGGAATCTGGCGGCGCCGACAGAGAAAAAATACAAACTGGTCACCAGACAACTTAGCGAGTTTACTGCCAGGAGGGGTATCATTCTGTTACGGGATCTCAGCTTTGCTGACCTTTCCGAATTTCTCTCCACCCTCAAGGATGGACCGCTTGCGACAGTAAAAAAAATAGAGCGCCTCCGAAACTTTTTTTCCTTCTGTCAGAACGCGGACTGGATTTCCAAGAATCCAGCGAAGATGCTCAAGCCGCCGGTGGCTACCCAGGCCCCGACGCTCCCATTCTCTCAGGACGAAATTGTGCGGCTGATTGAAGCTGCAAGCCGCCCGCTTCCCGACTACCATTATGGCTACTACGCAGAGAAATGGGCTAATCTCTTGACGTTTGTTCTATTACTTCGATTCTCGGGTCTGAGGATTTCAGACGCGGCCTTGCTGCATGAGGCTTCGCTTAATGGAAGGGATCTGAGACTTCGCCAGTTAAAGAATCTGAATCCCGTCAACGTCAGGTTGCCACAGGATGTTGCAGATCGGCTTCATGCCACGAAAACAAACGGCGGATATTATTTTGTTTCCGGTTCAAGGAAGCTGGAGACTGTCACGAATAACTGGCGTCGGAAGTTGGACAAGCTTTTTGTGTTGGCCAAAGTTGAAAACGGACACGCACACAGATTCAGAGACACATTTGCCGTCGAGCATCTTCTTGCTGGATCATCAATGGAAGATCTTCAAAAACTCCTGGGGCACAAATCAATAAAGACGACGGAAAAACACTACGCTCCATGGAATAAAGCTCGGCAGGATAGACTGAACTCGATTGCGGATAAAGTCTGGGACGAGGATCACGTGCTTCAAAACCTCAAGAAAATCATTGATAAAGCGTCCTTGCCACCGACTCAGGGACTCGAATAGTAACATAGCGGCGCTTGCTCCTGCCTCGCGGCTGTTCGAACTTCAGAACTCCAGGCGTTTTTAGGAGCTTTGTGCGCAAAGCCTCATACGAGATGCCCCAGATTTCAGAAAGCTCTTCGACCGTATAATGTTTTTCTTTCAATACGTCGGGGCTCATGTCCGCGCCCCCCGATTGATATGACGTAGCCGGTCATCCTCCGAGGAAATCCTCAGATCCGTCCCTGCTTTATTTGTATGAAGAAAAGTCGTGATAATCGGCGCAAGTGATTTGGCAATGAGTACCAATCGTAATTCCGGTTGAAGCATTTCCCGCGGATGCAGGTAGTTGTTAGGCTGGATACTCCTGAGCGGGATATGCTGGCTTTTGTTCAGCGACTTGTTTCCTGGCGCGGCCGTATTTGGATTTACGCAAGTTACGTCAAGGAAGGAGGTCATAATCTCTCCTTCCTCGGGCAACAACACAACTCGATGAGGAAATTAAAATCTTCTCCGACAAAATCCAGCTTGTTAGAAGCGCCTGAGATTTGAAGTGCCAGGAGTAAAGATGACTTACTACGGTTGGTTTGATTGAACAGAGTTACCATAACACTTGGACCTTCTCTCCGGCGCCAGGAGATCGGCCCTGGGAGCCAAGCGTAGTGGTTTTCTCTTTGACGTACATTAACCGACATGGAAAATGCTGTCAATCGAATCGTGAACTTACAGAAGGCGCGTCAATCGGTCCTGACAGCAGCTAGGCCGCGTTTACAGAATCATCTATTTCTTCGTTTCGAGAGTTACATCGCCCTGAGATTTGAAGTGCATTAATGCACTCGCAAGGGATATATCCGGCTCCATCTAGCCGCCGGATGATTTTTTGAATAGTGCCACCGTCTACCTCCATTCCCTTCAGCTCAATGCGAATGACTGTGATGGATGCAATGAATGCAAGGGATGCAACCCAGATCCTCACCTTTTCCAGGGATTCTGAAAAATCAACCTTTCTGTTTCTGATTTGTCCAGGGATAGAATCACCCTTGCATCCCTTGCATAAGCCTTGTTGGGCGCGGGTTTTGCCTTGCATGGATCCTTGCATTTTGGGGCTAATCATTGGGCCTCTCAAAGGCGGGAGCGTTGTCCATAAGCGATATCCCATCCCATACCCACGGGCCATTTCCACCGTCAAGCCTTCGCTCCCGCACCTTCGGAAAATTCCTTATTACAGTTGCCTTTATCTC
>JAHFUH010000255.1 GCA_023265215.1 Acidobacteriota bacterium | reverse complement strand
TGGTATGGGTGGAGAGACATGCTTTCGGAAGTAGCTGTCGCGCCTGGCGAAGTCGCGTCAATATGATGCGATCGGCCAGGGGCTCATTGTAGCGGCTATAAGTGATGACCTGGTCGTATTCGATGGCTGCAAGTTCGTTGAGAATGCGCAAGTACAACGCTTCGTCCATGTAGCGGTTTTCAGAACGCCTGTCGATCCTGGAATTGGGGCAAAACCAGCAGGCGCGATTGCAGTACGTAAAGGTCTCAATCTCAACCTGATTTACCGAGGCCTTAAACAGCGCCTTCGCACGATCCGGCTTCAGTTCACTTGAGAAATGATCGAGGGTAATGCTGAATGTACTCACGGTTTTATTCAGTCTCCATCTGGATACCAATCGGCAAGAAAAACCGGATTCGATTCCTTTTTCTTATGTGCAGCTTCGCCGGTCCCCTGCTGCCTTGTTCCGAAATGCGGCGTAAGAATAATTCCCCTTGTGTTTAGGCTGCGGCACAATCAAAGATTGCCCGGCGTATCGCGAGGAGCGGCCTGATATGGATCATGTCATCAATTACATCGGCAATCGGCCAATCGATCAACCCCTTCCGGATCCGCTCGCTTTTATCCTTGTTCACAATGAAATCCTCCGCCTCCCTTTTCTTCTGAAGTACTACAGAGATATGGGTGTCCGAAAATTCATCGTTCTTGATAATGATTCGGGCGATGGCAGCCGGGACTATTTGCTGAGCCAGGACGATGTCCTGGTGTTTGAGACAAAAAACAGTTATGCCGAGAGCGTCTGTGGCGTGATCTGGACCAATCATATCTTGGACCAGGTGTGTGACGGACGGTGGTGCGTGGTGATTGACGCCGACGAACTGCTGGTGTGGCCAGGATGCGAGTGCGAGAGCCTGCCGCAGTTCACGGCTCGCCTGGAGGCTTGCGGGGCGCGGGCTGTCGTCGCCATCATGATCGATTTCTACGCCGACCGGCCCCTGGAGGAGGTGACCTATCAACCGGGGACCCATTTCCTGTCTGCCACTCCGTGGTTTGACCGCGGATCTTACGGGCGCGTCGAGTGTCCGGCGCCCCCGGGGTCGCAGTTCATTGGCGGAGTGCGCGAACGCTGCTTCTGGCGCAACCGCAACCGTAAATTCAGCCCATCCACGATCAGCAAGATTCCGCTCATTAAATGGCAGAAGGGTTGCCGGTATGTGCTTTCGACTCACCACATAGCTCAGAAGCTGCCTCTGGCGCCATTGCGTGCAGGACTGCTTCATTTCAAACTGCTTGGGGATTTCATTGAAAGGTGCCGCGTCGAAGTGACTCGCGGCGAGCATTTTGATGGAGCGCGCGACTACAAGGCTTATCTCGAAGTGATGGAAGCGGAAGGATTGTCATGCTTTTTTGACGAAAAAATATCGGTTCGCTACACAGGCACGGAGCAACTTGTTGCATTGGGAATTCTGAACAAGACCGATCCCTTCAAAGGATTAATCGAGATCAAACCCCAGCAGATTTAAGTCGAATGGTCGTTTTCGAGCTTGAGCAGCGCACTATACCTCAATCCCGAAGTTGAGAATTCACCATGTCCGGCAATCTGCAATATATCTCCACAAATTTCTGAATTCTCATCAATCGGAGGCTTTGGCCGCATAGCGGCCCATGATTTTAGCCCGGCCTTTTAAGGCCGGGGATTTGCCGAGAAAATATATATCCGTCGCGTTAGGTCGTGAGAAAAAATCGGAATCGAGGCGCGAAGCGCCGGCAGTGAATAGCCCCGAGCGTCAGCTCGGAGTGAACGGATATACCGGGAGCGAGGCCCGAAGGGCCGGCACCAGCAAGCGTTCGAAGTGCCGCGCCTTTGGCGCTTATCATCGCCTCGATTCTATTCCCGGCCTGACGGCCGGGCCTACTCACTATAGGCCCTTTGGGCCTATACATCTTGATTGATTGAATGCATGATTCTGATTCTCGATTTTTTCTCACGACCTACGCGACGCATTTTTCTCATATCAATGATTCCCGGCCTTAAAATGCCGGGCTAAAATCAATCTGCCGCTACGCGGCATACAGACGAGCCATACTGGTTTCAATGCTTTCCAAGTTGTCGCTTTAGGGCATGCGCAAGAATTACTTGGCATTTTGGCGCGAGCGCCGGGCGGGCAGATGCAAGACGCCGCGACGCAGGCGATGCGGTGTCATCGTCGAGGAGCGGCAACGAAGCAGATGCCCGCCCGCCGCCGCGCCCCTTCGGGCTGCGGCCCGGCAGCAAAATGCCAAGTAATTCTTGCGCATGCCCTTAACTTCGGACTTGAGGCTATATCGATGAATCCCGGCAGCGCTGCTACTGAATTTTCTTGAGCAGCCATGCCATGTTTTTCCCGAGAGTTTTCATAGTTTGAATTCCCTCGGCGTCATTCAATACTTCCCCGGGCTCTCTGCCGATTCCGACATTCCAGTAGCTTGATCCGGGAATGATCATTTCGCTGATGAGAAAGAGGTAGTTGATGCTTGCCAGCGCATGGTTGGAACCTGCGCGGCGAACGGCTATGACTCCGGCGCCGAGCTTTCTCCGCAGAATATTTCCGTTTGCGCGCGCGACTAAACCGCATCGTTCAATCAGTGCCTTCAGGCCTGCTGTTATATCCGAAAAATAAACCGGAGATCCCAACAGGATTCCATCCGCTTCACTGATTTCACTGAAGTAATCGTTGAACGGATCTGTTTCGATGGCGCATTTCATGTTCTTGCGCTGCATGCACTGGAAGCAAGCTATACAACCCTGGATGGGGGGATGATCCGCCATTTGGATCAGCCGCGTTTCGATCCCTTCTGCCTGGATTTCATCGAGGGCGCTTTTTAAAAGAATATTGGTGTTCCCGTCTTTTCGTCCACTGCCGTTAAATCCGACTACTCTCATAGAATCCCCCAATCAGAGCCAATGACTATTCCATATGGAAAAGTTGTAGTAAAGAAGTTTGGAGGCTTCGAGCCTTTGAGTAATTCTCCTCTAAAGCTCGAAAAAATCCGCGTCCTGCTGTAAAATCCGGGAGTGATTTGAAAATCCGATCGGCGGCGCATATGACGAACGCACTCGCATATATCAGGGAATTCAGGTTCGGCATCAGCGACGAGATTTCAGCGTGCGATCAGCAGAAAGAATCAATCCGGCGTTTTGCGGAAGAGAATGGGATGGAAATAGCGGCATGGTTCGGAGATAAGGCGGACGTCCAGGACGTTCTTTCACGGCCGGGAATTCGGGCGATGCTGGCCTGCGATGGCGCCTTTGAATCGGTTATTTGTGAGCGGATTTGGGCCATTTCGCATTCTAGGGAATTCCTGACGCCATTTCTCAGGGAACTGGATCGCCGGGGCGCGCGCCTCGAAACAGTTGCTCCTTTATGGGATTGTGTTTCCCAGCAGTGCCGCCGCCGGGCAAAGTCTTTATCCATACTGCCGCAGATTATTTCTCCCGCGCCAAATACGAAAACCGGCGGTTATCACGTAGCGAGGCCGGCTCATTTGCATTTTGCACACCTGGTGCGTCGCGAATTCATACCGATGCGCTAAACCTGAATATAAAATAAAGAGATAGAACGATGTCCTCACTTTCTGAAGCAACTCGACCATTGATGTGGAACATTTCCCATGTTTGGGTGATGTATAGCCTATTTGCAGCCGCTCTGGCCGTCTTCGGCTGGGGTGTTTATAAGCGGATAGATTTTTGGCGCAAAGGCAAGGATGACAAGGAGCGGCTGTCCGACTGGGGGAAGCGCTTCAAGGTGCTGTTGCGCGAGACTCTTTTGCAGAAACAGGTGCGGAATTCGAGCTTTCCCTCGATTATGCACTGCCTGGTTTTTTACTCTTTCGCAGTCCTGTTTATAACAACCCTGATCGTAATGGTCGAATACGATGCCGGCCATTTACTTGGAGTTCATCTCAACATTTTTAGGGGATTCGTTTACGTATTTTTTTCTGTTGCGTCGGAACTCGCAGGAATTCTCGTTCTCATAGGCGTTGCGATGGCCGCCTATCGCCGGTACGTGCTCAAGCCTGAGACCCTTCCGAACACGACGGAAGATGGACTAGTCCTTCTCATGGTTGCCGGGCTGGTCATTACGGGATATTTGACGGAAGGTTTGCGCATTGCCGTTAATGGCGATCCGTGGAAAATGATCTCCCCTGTAGGATGGGGCATTTCGAATCTGTTTGCAGGAACCGGCCAAGATGCCGGAAAGACTGTGCACGCCTCATTGTGGTGGATCCATACATTGTTCGCGATGAGCTGGATTGCCCTAATTCCATACACAAAATTCGTCCACCTGCTTTCTCTTCCTGCGAATGTCTTTTTCTCGAAATTAAAGCCCAGGGGAGAACTCCAGCGCCCGGATATTGAAAAGCTGATGGAAAGCGCGGACGCGGATGCCGATCTCAAAATCGGCATTCAAAAAGCCGACGAGTTCAGCTGGAAGCAGCGTCTCGATCTCGACGCTTGCGTTTCCTGTGGGCGGTGCGAAGAAGTTTGCCCTGCGTATATGGCAGATAAGGAGTACTTCACGCCGCGTCAGCTTATCTCCCGGATGAAACAGGCTCTTTATGATCTTGATGGAAAAAGGGACGGAGCCGACAAGCCGGTCGAGATCCAGGACATTGTGGGAAAGGTTTTCGACGAGGAATTTATCTGGCATTGCCGGACCTGCGGCGCCTGCATGGAAGTTTGCCCCGCGTTGATCGATCACGTGGATACCCTGATGGAACTGCGCCGCAATGAAGTGCTGATTCAGGGGCGGATGCCGGAGGAGGCGGGACGCGCCCTCAGGACATTCGAAACCAACGGCAACCCCTTTGGACCGCAGTCCGATCGCGTGGACTGGATCAATCAGATGAAGGTTCGGGTGGTCGGTCCCGGCGAAAAGGTCGACGTGCTTTATTGGATCGGCTGCTGCGTGACTTTTGATCCGCAAAAGCACAAGATAGCGAGCGATCTGTGCCGACTGATGGAGAAATGCGGCATTGATTTCGGAGTGCTTGGCGAAGATGAAAAATGCTGCGGAGATCCCGCCCGTGTTATGGGGCAGGAAATGCTTTTCCAGCAGACTGCAAAAGAACAGGTCGAGCTGCTCAAGCAGCGTCAGTTTCAAGTTCTTCTGACGGGCTGCCCGCATTGCTACAACGTGCTCAAGCACGAATACCGGCAATTCGGCGCCGATTTCAAGGTTGTTCATCACAGCGAATTCATTCATGAAATGCTTTACCTGGGCAAGCTGAAACCGGAATTCGGCGAGGAACAAAAATACGTTTATCATGATCCTTGCTATCTTGGCCGGTATCAGAAAATCTATGATGCGCCGCGCGAGGCACTCAAATCGATTCCGAGAGCCCGCATGCTTGAAATGAAAAATCGCCGCGAAAAAAGCCTGTGCTGCGGCGCCGGCGGCGGGCACTATTGGATGGATCTGAAGCGGGGGGAGCGTATCAATAATCTGCGGGTCAAGCAGGCGCACGCAGCCGGCGCGGATACAATTGTGACGGGCTGCGCCTACTGCATGCATATGCTCCAGGATTCGGTGAAGCTCCTCAACTACGATGAAACCATGAGGGTTGTCGATGTCGCCTCGCTCGTAGCCAATAGCCTCGAGAAGCCGAAGAAGTAATTCCCGCAGCGCCGAGAATCGAGGCGCCCCTGGGAACGCCGGGGTATCGAAAAACAACAAAATGCGTCGCGGTAGCGACGCCTGACATGAATTGTAATTTACCGTTATTTAATCGGTTGAGGTCAGCCGTCGCTGACGCGACGGATTTCACATCTCATCTAATCCCCGGCCTTAAAAGGCCGGGCTAAAATCAGACCGCCGCTACGCGGCTTAATATGGGCTACTTTGAAGCGTTACGGACGATATTGCGCGAGAAAATTAAGAGAGAAAATCGCAGGTTGATTCCGGCCTTGGCCTGCTATCTCGTCTTGATTGTCGTAGCACTCGTTGTGTTTTTGCCGGTTCGAAATTCCAACGACCGTTTCGTCCTTTGGCTGGTGCTGGCGTTTTTCGCAATTCTGATCGTTAAAACGATAAGCAAAAGGGACAATTGAAAGGTATGGCGAATTTGCCAATGAAGCAGAAGGGCGGGAAAAAACAAAAGCAAACGCGGACAATCGACATGCGCCATTATTCCTCGCCTCAAATGCCTCAGGCTTCAGAGCCAATTCCTTCCGCCCGCCTCAAATCCCGAAACCTGCTTTGGATCATTCCGGCGCTTATTGCCATTAACATTTTTATTTACATTCAGGTGCGGCACCATGAGTCCACTAATTGGGATGATCCGTATTACGTCAGTCAAAATTTCGAGGTCTCGCGTGGTCTGACATGGGAAGGCGTCCGGTGGGCCTTTACGACCGTGCAGGAAGCGAATTGGCATCCGTTGACGTGGCTGTCGCACATGCTTGATGTGCAGCTTTTTGGCATGACGCCGGGCGCCCATCATCTCATGAACGTTCTTTTTCACATCGCCAACACACTCCTGTTGTTTTGGATTCTATTCCGGATGACTGATGCCATTGGCCGGAGCGCGTTCGTTGCCGGATTGTTTGCCGCTCATCCGCTTCATGTGGAATCGGTGGCCTGGCTTTCCGAGCGGAAGGATGTTCTGTGCGCGTTTTTCCTGTTGCTCGCAATCCGGGCATATATTGCATATGTGCGCAAGACTGCTGCTCGTCGATATCTGTTGGTCGTCGCGCTTTTTGCGCTGGCTTTAATGGCGAAACCCATGGCGGTGACGCTGCCGGTAATATTATTCCTGCTCGACATCTGGCCCTTGGGCCGTTTGAATCCTGGCCCCGGCCAGATGCCGGTATTTCTGCGGCTGGTCCGGGAAAAGATCCCGCTTATTGTGTTGGCGATGGCGTCAAGCGCCGTGACCATCGGAGTTCAATGGCACGGGGGGGCGGTTGCAGCATTGGATTCTATTCCGTTGAGCGGCCGAATAGCTAACGCACTGGCATCCTATGTGGCCTATTTGGGAAACATGCTGTGGCCCGCGAATCTATCGCCTTTTTATCCATACGGGCCTCTGCCGGTATTGCAGGTTGTCGTTTGTTTCCTGGCTATTGTCGGCGTCTCCATCATTGCCGTTCGGTCCGCCGCGCGTCATCCCTATTTCCTTGTCGGATGGATGTGGTATTTGCTGACCCTGGCGCCGGTAATCGGATTGATCCAAGTCGGCTCTCAGGCTAAAGCGGATCGATACACATATCTGCCCTCAATAGGAATTTTCATCGTGATCGCCTGGGGAATTCCCAAGGTGCTCGGCCATCTGCCTGATTTTAACACCCCTCTGGCAATTGCCGGGGGCGTTCTCATTTGCGCGCTGGCAACAACTGCCCACAGTCAGGCCGGTTATTGGGCAAATGGAGCCGTGTTGTGGAAGCATGCATTGAAATTATATCCCGACAGCCATTTGGTGCATTTGAGTTTGGGAAATGAATTTTACAATAGCGGAGAAAATGACAAAGCCATGCAGCATTTTAACGAAGCCCTCCGCCTCTGTCCCAACTCTGCAGAAGCCCATAACTCCATTGGAAGAACGCTTGCTGCACAAGGGCATATCAATGAATCTTTTCAGCATTTTACCCGGGCGGTGCATTTTAAGCCCAACTACGAGGATGCCCTGTGCAATTTAGGTGCGAGTTTGATAGGTCTGG
>JAHFUH010000778.1 GCA_023265215.1 Acidobacteriota bacterium | reverse complement strand
TCCATGAGATGTTTGCATCTCTGCATTTCATCCATTTGTGCAACTGCTCAATAATGAAGCGAGCGCTTGGTATGGCATGATTCGGAAGGAGAAGGAGTATGGAGGAGGCTCTGATCTTTTCCAGCATCCTGATCGTTTGCTCTGTGTAGCTAATCTCGATGGGGATAATATCAATATTCTTCCCGCGAGGTATACGTCGAATGCTATCGGGAGCGAGATGGTTGACGAGTACCTTTCGGAGTTTGCTGCCATGGACAAGAGCGAGTTTAAATTCGTCCATAGATAGACCGACTATGGATGCGTGCCACAGCCGGCATATTTGTTCGGCCCTTCGAAGAGCCGTTTCCTTATCCGGATCAACGTAAGCGATAAACGGCGATCTACGTTCCTCTTCCTGCATGCTCCGGCTGAGATACCGGGCAAAAGCGATTGGAGATACGCCGATTCTCCGGATCCGTTTAGTTATGTCCTTGGACAATTCCTGACATTTTTTGTTAATGGAGTCCGGCGCAGCAGCGGATATGGCGATTGCGATCCTGTTGCCAGGGGCCGGGGAAATCAGGCCAGACCGATGCAGGGCTAGATATGCTCGGTGAATTTGGCCTCGATTAATGCCTGTCTGCTTTTCGACGTCGCGAATTGACGGAAGGATGTCGCCTCTTTTAAGCACTCCCATTGCGATGGAAAGCTTGATCTGCTCCTGAATCTGCTTAATGACAGGAACGGGGCTGTTCTTTTCGATCTGAAATTCCATAATATTCCTAAAAGAATCAAGTGCGGGTGGTCTGCACAGCACAAGACTTTTGTATAAATCCCTCTATCCAGCAGTACATACTGCATCGCGGATACAATTCTCCACCGCAACCACTGCGCGGAGATAATCGTGACGCGCACGCCGGCACGGACTAGTCTGAAATTACAGACACAGACTCTCCTGCTTCTTTCTTGAAATGTAAGCCATTGTTGCCGAAAGCATTCTAGCATATGTCATATATTTGTGACACGTTGTTATATGAGTGTGACATAATGCCTCACGCCATTTTTTATGCACATGCCGCAATGTATGTACCAAAATGAAGCTTTTGTGGAAGAGACATAGATTCCGCATAGGTGATTGTTAAAAAGCAAGTGTGAATAGCGGGGAATCGCCGGACCAAACACGCACAGAAGACACCACGAGGAGGAACCAAATGAGTTCTAGCACAGGCAAAAAGAATCAAACCCGCCGGGCATTTTTTAGCGATGTAACAGCCTCCACCGCCCTGGCCGCAGTAGCAATGGCCCAATTAGGCTCGCAGACGGCGGCAATGGCGCAAGAGAAAAAGGAGCCCCTGGATAGTTTGAGGGTGCCCCCAAACCCTCCGCCCTGGCCTAAAGGAACTACCGGCAATAAATACGACCATCTGTTCTGCACCAGGCTGAAAGAGAAACCGCTAACGGACACGATACTGTCTCCCACGATCAGTTTCCGCGGCAACAGTGACCTTCCGGGCGCCGGCATCAACATGGGCTTCCGCTATTATGTCAAACCGTAT
Source organism: Acidobacteriota bacterium (assembly GCA_023265215.1). Taxonomy (GTDB): domain Bacteria; phylum Acidobacteriota; class UBA6911; order UBA6911; family UBA6911; genus UBA6911. The sequence goes on along the minus strand of JAHFUH010000778.1, from coordinate 1,042 downwards.
AAGATGGAGCTGCAATCACACCACCACGATGTCGACGAATATATTTTCTTCCTGGGGGCTCAACTGCCGGATCTGACGGCCAACTTCGATGCGGAAATCGAAATTTTCTTGGGGCCGGAGTACGAAAGACACATCATCACTAAGCCCTGTATCCTATTCATTCCCAAGGGATTCGAGCACAATCCCATGGACATAAAGAGGGTGGGCAAACCCTTGCTGTTCATGCCGCTACATCTGGCGCCCTATTTCAATGGGTACTACCAGACGGGATACATGCAATTCCTCGCACATGAGAAAATCGATTAGAGACCCGTTGCGAGTCTATCTCGGAACCTTGCGGCTTAATCAGGGGAAAAATCTAAGCGGATACTTGTACCGCAGTGTGACAGTTAGACCAACGCTATTATTTGGAGGCAAGCATGAGGAAAAGTCTGAGTGCAGGATTTATTATAGCGGCATTGCTCTCGATCGCACCTTTTGCGCTTTCGCAGATACAGAATGTAAAGTCGACTGGTGGCCAATTGCAAGGAGGTGTAGCCGACGGAGTGGCTTCGTTTAAAGGTATTCCATTTGCAGCACCTCCAGTCGGAGATCTGCGCTGGAAGGCTCCACAGCCTGCGAAGCCATGGACCGGCATAAGGAAATCCGACAGCTATGCGCCCGGCTGCATGCAGGACTCAAGCATGGTCAAGATGGTGGGAGCCTCGGTGAGCGTTTCGGAGGACTGTTTGCACCTGAATGTATGGACAGCAGCGAAAACTCCCGGAGAAAAACGGCCGGTAATGGTGTGGATTCACGGCGGTGCGTTCGTTGGCGGGATGACCGGCACCCCAATGTTCGACGGGACGAAATTCGCACAAAAAGGTGTGGTGCTGGTAAGCATTGCCTATCGCCTTGGTGTTTTCGGATTCATGGCTCATCCCGAACTCAGCCGTGAAAGCGGCAAGGGATCGGGCGCGTACGGGATTCAGGATATGATCGCCGGCCTGCAATGGGTGAAGAACAACGTTGCGCAATTCGGGGGCGATCCTTCGTGTGTAAC
>JAHFUH010000254.1 GCA_023265215.1 Acidobacteriota bacterium | reverse complement strand
GAAGCCCGGCCAGTGGACCGACGACACATCCATGGCGCTGTTTCTGGCCGAAAGCCTGATTGAGATGCGGGGATTCGATCCCACGGATCAGATGCAGCGATATGTGAGATGGTGGAAAGAAGGCCATCTCAGCTGCACGGGTGAATGCTCTGACATCGGCAATGCTACCCGGACGGCTCTGTCCCGCTTTCTGCATACGGGAAATGCTCTGAGCGGATCCACGGATCCTTACAGCGCCGGCAACGGCTCGATCATGCGCCTGGCTCCAGTCCCGATGTTTTTTGCCGCCGATTCGGAGCGCGCGATAGAGCTCGCGGCTGAAAGCTCCCGGACAACTCACGGCGCAGCCACAGCCGTGGATGCCTGTCGATATTTCGCTGCTCTAATTGTGGGAGCTCTTGGGGGTGCGGGCAAAGAGGAACTGCTGTCGGATCATTTCTCTCCAGTTAAGGGATTCTGGAAGGATCACCCGCTTGGAGGCGAAGTCGACAATATTGCGTCCGGATCTTTTCGTCAAAAGGATCCGCCCGAAATCCAGGGGACCGGATATGTGGTTCAATCTCTGGAGGCTGCACTGTGGGCATTCGCTAAGAGTAAAGATTTCCACGAAGGCTGTCTCCTCGCCGCAAATCTGGGTGACGACGCGGATACAACGGCAGCCGTTTTTGGACAGCTGGCAGGCGCATTCTATGGAGAATCAGGGATCCCGCAGCATTGGCTTGACAAACTGGCGATGCGGGACAAAATCACTTCATTCGCCGATCAACTCTGTTCCCTGTCATAATAGAGAGGGGACGTTTATGAAAAAACATTTGCTGACAAAGAGCGCCTATCGTTACGGCCTTGTTTGCGACCGACTTTTCTGGATCTATCAAAACAACCGGGAACAGCTGCCGGAGGTCGATGAGTCCACACAGGCGATATTCGACCAGGGGCATTTGATCGGCAATCTGGCCAAGTCTCTATATCCGGGCGGAGTCGAGATCGATTGGAGTGCGGGCCACGAGGCCGGCATTACGCAAACCGGCGCTGCTGTCGGCAAAAGAAAACCCATCTTTGAGGCAGGATTCCAGCATGGCATGACTCACGCCCGTGCAGATATCCTGAACCCATCCGCGCTCGGGAAATGGGATCTTATCGAGGTCAAGAGTTCATCGGGTGTGAAAGAAGATCACCTTAGCGACGTTGCGTTCCAGAAACATGTATATGAGTCCGCAGGTGTTCCAATCAGCCGCTGTTTTGTAATGCACCTGGACAGAACTTATGTGCGAAGAGGCGATTTGGATGTTGGAAAACTCCTGGCACTTACTGATGTGACGCAAGAAATCAAGCCCTTCTCCGCCGGGGTGCCGGCGGAGATAGAAAGACAGCTTTCCGTCATGTCCCAATCCGAACCTCCTGAGGCCGTTATCGGGTCCGGTTGCAACGGTTGTGTTTTGCATGATGAATGCTGCTCCTTTTTGCCCGCCCGCAATGTATTCTCGCTGAACCGCGCCGGACAGAAATCCTATGACTTGATGAATCAGAACATTCTGGCCATTAAGGATATCCCGGAGGATTATGACCTCACGCAGAGGCAGTCTATTCAAGTCGCTTGTGAGAAAACAGGGGAGCCGCATATAGAGCCGCAGGCGATCCAGGCTTTTCTAAAACAGCTGAAGTATCCGCTTTATTTTCTGGATTTCGAAACCTTCATGATGGCCGTTCCACCCTATGATGAAATGAGCCCTTATGAACAAGTCCCTTTCCAATATTCATTGCACGTCATCCAATCGCCGGGAGCTCAGACGGAGCATTATTCTTTTCTCTCGCCCGGTGTCACGGATTCACGGCCTGAAATTATGAGCGCGCTTAAGAAGCAACTTGGGCAGACGGGATCAATCGTTGCCTACAACGCTGCATTTGAGATCAGTGTATTGAAATCCTGCGCAGGTCATTTTCCGCTATATGGAGCCTGGCTTGAATCCATACTGCCGCGGGTTGTCGACTTGTACATCCCATTTCGCAATTTTCATTATTATCATCCCGATCAGAACGGAAGCGCTTCTTTAAAGGCTATTCTTCCGCCCTTGACCGGACAGGGCTATGTCGGGCTGGAGATTGCGAACGGCCTGGCGGCGAGCCTGCGGTTTCGCGAAATGGTTTTCGGTAATCTGGAAGAAGAAAGGAAGAAGGAAATCCGAAACGCACTGGAAATTTATTGTCAGCAGGATACGGAGGGAATGATTGGTATAATAAAGGCACTTTATAGTTTTTGCTGAATCGCCTGTAATCCGTGGTTGCCTTCGGCAGAATGATCCGGGATGTCACTCATTTCCGATACAGTCCGGGCGCCGCAAAAGGAGGGCATATGCAAAGGATAGTGGATGCAATATCCGGTATCCGGGTTGGCGAACCCATGCAGTTCCGGAATCTGACAGTTTTTCCGTTGTTCAGCAGTCATTTGAACAAAGATTCCTGGTTCAGTTCATAAGAAAGGGTCCGCCATTTATGTCAGGCAAAATGGAGCCGGACAAACGGGCGATGAATCCACGGCAGAAAATCAGGTGTATAAAAAAGGACCTATTCATGGCAAACAACAAAATAAGGGTTCTGCTTGCGGACGATCATCAGGTATTGCGCAAAGGCCTGGCAAAGCTCCTTCATGAACAGCCCGATATGCAGGTTATCGGGGAAGCGGGAGACGGCCTTTCGGTTGTGGAATTGGCACGACTACTAAAGCCTGATGTGGTGGTAATGGATCTTGGGTTGCCTCAAGTCAGCGGGTACGAGGCGACGAGGAAGATCGTTTCGGAAAATCCGAACATTTGCGTGATTGGGCTTTCAGCCCACGATAATGAAGAGTTTGCCGCTGAAATGCGAAAAGCCGGCGCGGTTGACTACCTTACTAAAGAGGAACCGCCCGAGCGCTTGATTGCGGCAATCCATGCATGCGAGAAATCGAAAGGGCCCATTTAGGGTACTTGCCTTTTTTGATGCCTTTTGGGGCACAAATCAAAAACCAATTTCCTTGAAGCTTTCGCAATCTGCAGCGCCACATCGTGGCAGTTTAAATATGATTGCATATTGAAAATAGAATGCATAATAGGTATAAATTATAAATAGGAATACTATTTAGATATGCAAGGAGTGTTTAAAATGCCTCAAAGCACCAGGAAAACCAAGGCAAGTCGTATTCAAGTGCGTCCACGATGGACAAGGGAGGAAGTCTCCATCTTAAAACGCCTTTATCGTGCCCATAGCAATGCCGAGATCGCCAGGAAACTCAAGCGCCAGGTTTCGTCTGTAGTCTTCAAAGGCCATCGATTGGGTTTGTCAAAGGGAGCCCGCAGACTAAGGGAGATGGGGCAGGAGAACATTCAGAGGCGATGGGCGCCATTGAAACAAAGGTCTTCACGAAGGGTTCGTGTTTCAGGACGAAGATGACGGCAAGGTAATATCGAGTTTAAACGGCATTCATTGCCGATGGCTGCTCCGAAATTTGGGCTTCAAAGTAGACGCGGCGGGGCGCCGCGTTTACTTTGTCACTGAATCCATAGCCGGCAGGTCACTTCTTTTTCGGATTTAACGCCGAGCGAAGCTTATCGGCGAGTGTCCCAAACCCCTCGGCAGGAGGCGTCTGGCGTTCCGTCCACTCGCGCAATTCCTCGGTCTCGCGAGCCTCCGTCACCGCCTTCGCGCTCAGGCGGATACGCCGGCCTGACGGATCGACTTCGAGCACGATGACCTCAACGTCCGCCCCGACCGGAAAGGATCGTTGGACGTCGCTTTCCTTTGCGATGCCGGTTTCGCCCAATGGGATGAGACCCGTACGACCGGGGGCCAGGAAGACGAAGACCCCAAATTTCTCATGTCGATCGACCTTTCCGGTCAGGCGTGCTCCCGGGACGATGCCGATCTGGCCTCCCGCAGTCGCCTTAGCGGGTGCCGAGCCCTCCACGATTAGGGCTACTCCGATCCGTTTCTGCTCAAGGCTGATGGACAGAATCTCGAATGTGCCCATCATCCCCGGAGCGACTTGGCTCGACCAGCCACCCGATAGGGTTGGTGCGAATGTGGAAGTATGGGCCAGCGCTTCGATTCCCGGTTCGAGTTCCACGAAGGCGCCGAACTCAGCGACACGGGTGACCCGGCCCGACCGCCGCTGGCCTACTTCGTACGAATCTCCTACCTTCGACCAGGGGTCGTCAGAGAGCTGCTTCAACCCAAGCGAGATCTTCTGCTTGTCCTCATCTACACGCAGGACCTTGACCGTAATCTCCTCGCCCGGTTTGACTATCTCCGAAGGGGAGGCCACGCGAGACCACGACATTTCGGATACGTGGACCAGACCCTGGACACCGGCGCCCAGATCGACGAACGCCCCGAAGTCGCGGATGGAGGTGACACGGCCGGTCAGAACAGCTCCGGCGACGATCTTTTCGCGGATGGCGGTGGCGTTCGCCCGCTGCTCGTCTTCGAGGAGCGCCCGCCGGGAGACGACGATGTTGGAGCCGCCGTCCTTGTATTCAATAATCCGGAATTGGTAGATATTCCCTTCATGCGCCAACGCGTCCGCTCCGCGGACGTTGATCTGGGAAATCGGGCAGAACGCGCGCTGGCGGCCAATGCGCACTTCGTAGCCGCCCTTTATCTCCCGTTCAACCTTTCCTTCCACCGGCAGGCCGCTGTGAAAAGCATCCTCGAACTGCCGATCAGTCGCGGCCGATCCCGCCAGTCTTCGGGAGAGGGTCACTCCACCTGCCGTAGACACCACCATCGCCTGAATGCGATCGCCAACGGCGACTTCGATCTCGCCTTCACTGTTCTTCAATTCGTCGACATTGATGACCGCTTCCCCCTTGCCTCCAACGTCGACCAGGGCAACCTCCGGGCCGATAGCGACGATGCTGCCTTCAACTGGTTCGCCCTTTTCGAGGTGCCTGGTTTGAAGCGAAGCCTCGAACATTGCGGCAAAGTCTTCTTCCTCCGGATCACTCACAACATGCTCCTCCGTCAATTGGTTTTTGCCCGCGGCAGTCCTTCATCGGCGCATGCACGAACAAAATCGATTGTACCAACAGGATCAAATCATAAGAAGCAGGAATTAACCCCATTCCGATTCGCCGTTACCAGACTGCGAATGCGGATTTATCGAAGGGATGCCATATCGATGACAAACCGGTACTTCACGTCGCTCTTCAACAGGCGTTCGTAGGCTTCGTTTATTTGCTGGATCCTGATCAGTTCGATATCGGAGGTGATTCCCTTCTCGCCGCAGAAATCCAGCATCTCCTGAGTCTCGCGAATTCCGCCGATTGCCGAACCCGCCAACTGGCGCCGTTTCATAATCAAGCCGAACGAAGACACACCGAGCGGCTTCGGTGGCGCGCCGACCAGCGTCATCGTTCCGTTCACTTTCAGCAATTGAAGATAAGCGTTTACATCATGGTCCGCGGAAGCTGTATCCAGAATGAAATCAAAGCTGCCGGCATGTTTTTGCAGCGCGGTATTGTTTGTGGACAAGATCACTTCGTCGGCGCCAAGCCGGATGGCATCGGCGGTTTTATTCGGCGAGGTAGTGAATAGCGCGACGCGAGCGCCGAATGCTTTGGCCAATTTAAGTCCCATGTGACCTAATCCGCCCAGGCCGACAATCCCCACCTTCTGTCCTTTACCGACGTTCCAATGGCGCAGCGGCGAGTATGTTGTGATGCCGGCGCAGAGCAACGGCGCAGTACCGGCCGGATCAAGTCCGTTGGGAACGCGCAGCACAAACCCTTCATCGACGACAACGCTGTCCGAATAGCCGCCGTAGGTGACGCCACCAAGAAACTTATCCTCGCTGTTGTAAGTCAGAGTACAGAAATTGTCGCAATACTGCTCCTCTCCGGCGAGACAGCTGGGGCATTTACGGCAGGAGTCGACCATGCAACCCACTGCGGCGATATCCCCTTCCTTGAATTTCTTGACTGCGCTTCCCACCTTCACCACGCGCCCGACAATTTCGTGGCCGGGTACACAGGGATAAACAGTCGATACGAAGGCGCTCCATTCGTTACGCACGGTGTGCAAATCCGAATGACAGACGCCGCAATATAAGATTTCGATCTGGACATCCTCCGCTCGCGGAGTGCGCCGTTGAACTGTATATGGGCCGAGCTCCGAAGTTGCGCTCCGGGCCGCGAACCCCTTTGAGGGAAACGTTTCTGCTTTTGCTTCTGTTTTGTTCATCTTGTTCTCCACCCTTTCGATTTAAGTATACCGGCCAGTCCCGCCACATTCACTACCAGAACACAACCGGTATTGGGAAGCAGGTATCTATCGGGCTTGCATTATTGAACACCGGCCAATTGTGGATTGGACTCCAGGAATCGCATGGCCGCATCGCGGACCTCAAAGACGTTGCGGGCTTTTTGGATTCCCTTATACAGTTCATGACCGAAAAAAAAGTTCCCTGAAAAGTAGCTTGTGAACTCTTTCATGCGGCCGAAGGCCCGCTCGGGTGGTAAATCTTCCGAAGTATATCGATATAAACGGTCCCAGACTTCCGAATACTGGATTTTCTGGGGGGAGTGCCCGGCGAATTCGCGGAATATCCAGGGCTTCTGGGCAACGATGCGGCCCAACATAAGACCCGCGAGAGGATCGAAATAGTCCGGGTTATCCTGGACATCCCGCAAGGAGCGGATATCCCCGTTGCCGATTACAGGCAGCATGGTCTGGGAGGCAATCCAGGAGAATTCTTGCCACCGTGCACGCCTTTTAAGCTTTTCCGTGGAGAAACGGGGATGAACGGTGATGCAGTGGATATCGGAATCTTCAAAGAGTCTCAGTCGATCCAGAAAGGATTCCCGCCAACGCTCCGGGTCATCCCCCAATCGGCACTTTACGGTGAGAGTGCCTTTGTAGCAGGCGCGGATCCGCTTCAAAACCTGCTTGAGGCGTTCGAAATCCCGGAATAACGCGGCGCCGGAAGCTTGATGCTGAATCTCGGGGGCGGGACAGCCAAGGTTTAAATCAATGGCCGCAGGATTCTGGGCCTCAAGTTTTGCAAAAGTTGCTTCAATGTCCTCTTTGCCGGAAATGCGCAGCTGGTATATGACGAGCCCTTCGCAATCACGGCGCTTGGAGAATGCGGATTTGGCAGTGTCCTCGTTGAGGAATGCCGAAGCCGAAAGCATCTCGGTGGTGAGTGCCCCGTATCCCCCGAAATCGGACAGGAGCCGCCGGAAGGCGGAGTTAGTTATCCCAGCCATGGGGGCCAGGAAGAGGGCTGGTGCGATGATCTTGCCATTGAGGCTGATGGATTTGAATTTCCCGCCATCATAAAGCCTGGCAGAATCCAGGTTATCGGCATCTGGTGGAGAGAGTTTTGGATTATTAGATGATGAGAGACGTGGAGATGGATCCACAATAGAAGCATCGTCAGGGGCTGGGAGTGTATCTCCTGCTGGGGAATCTGGTATGGACACAAAGCTGATATTACCACAGCAGCCTATGCGGTGCCGGGGCGCCGAAAGCGCTAGCCTTGCTCTCCCTTGGTATGAAATGCCCTTCTTTTGACTCCATTCGCTTCCATGAACTCCTGCAAGGCTTCGTAAGGTTGTGCGCCAATCAGTCTATCTTGATTCAAAACAAAGGTGGGAACAGCTGTGATTGATCTCTCCTTTGAAAGGGCCCAATCGGAATCTACGGCCGCTTTAT
>JAHFUH010000253.1 GCA_023265215.1 Acidobacteriota bacterium | reverse complement strand
AAAAAATCGGCTTGGGCCTTTTTTCTCTGTTAGTTAAGCTATTATTGCAAAATGCACCCATGGCAGTGAAAGGAATGAGAGAAGCATGGCTGAGATCAGCGATCGAACAAAGCGTTTTACAGAATCCGTAATCCGAATGATGACCCGGATAGCACTTCAGCACAACGCCATAAATTTGTCGCAGGGTTTTCCTGATTTCGATCCTCCTGTCCTGCTTATGAATGAGCTCGAACGAATCGCGCACACGGGACCGCACCAGTATGCAGTGACTTGGGGCGCACCCAATTTCCGGCGGGCTCTTGCAGAGAAACAATCACGCTTTATGGGCCTCAATCTGGACCCCGACGCAAACATCGTCGTCACGTGCGGGAGCACGGAAGCGATGATGGCGGCAATGATGACGGCATGCAATCCCGGCGACAAGGTGATAATATTTTCTCCTTTCTATGAAAACTATGTGGCCGACACAATCCTCTCAGGGGCAGAGCCTATCTACGTTCCCCTGCATCCCCCCGATTTCCACATTGATATAGAAGAATTATCGGCGGCTTTCCGCCTGCAACCCCGAGCACTTGTATTGTGCAATCCGGCCAATCCTTCCGGAAAAGTATTTCGGCGCGAGGAGCTGGAGCTTATTTCAAGACTGGCTATGGAGCACGACACGTTTGTTATAACTGATGAAGTCTACGAACACCTGGTCTACGCTCCCCGCAGCCATATTTACATCGCTTCCATGCCTGGCATGTTTGAGAGGACGATTTCCTGCAGTTCTCTTTCCAAAACCTATTCCATCACGGGATGGCGGCTTGGATATGTAATTGCGCCGGAGAGAATTATCAGCGGCATTAGAAAAGTGCACGATTTCCTGACCGTAGGCGCGGCATCGCCTCTGCAGGAGGCTGCAATTGTCGGGTTGCAAATGCCGAATTCCTATTATGAGGACTTGCTGAAAGCCTATACACGCAAGAGGGAGATATTTCTTGGATTTTTGGAGGAAGCCAATCTTGTATACACGGTTCCGGAAGGAGCGTATTACGTGATGGTGGACATATCAAAATTTCAAAAAACCTCCGATATGGAATTTTGCAAATGGCTGGTCAAGGAGGCAGGTGTCGCAGCAGTTCCCGGTTCCAGTTTTTTCCATGAGGATGTTCAGAATTACATCCGTTTCCATTTCGCCAAAAAAGATGAAACTCTGATAGAAGCGGGAAAACGCCTCCGCAAACTCCGATAAGAACAGGGACAGGGCCGAATGATTTTGATAAAATGCCCGCCAAACTGGAGCTCTCAATGAAAAGCAAAAAAGCCATTATCATCGGCGGCGGAATTGCAGGGCTTTGCGCCGGGGTTTATCTTCGGAAAAATGGATTTGAGACCGAAATCTTGGAAATGCACTCCATCGCTGGTGGCTTGGCTACGGCATGGAAGAGGAGTGGATATACCTTTGAAAACTGCGTCCACTGGTTCGTCGGTTCCAAAGACGGGGAGGATCTAAATGCAACATGGAAGGAGGTTTTCGACGTAGGCAAGCTTCAATTCCACTACGATCCCGTTTATCAGGTGATTGAAAAAGGTGGTTCCAGTCTGATGATTTATCGGGATATCAACCGCCTGGAAGAAGAGCTTCTTGCCAAAGCGCCTGAGGATGCAGGTGAAATCCGGCAATTCACCCGGCTTGTGCGGAAACTGTCTTTCATGAAATTGCCTGGGGGTGACCACCTTGTCGGCCGGCTGTACTCCTATCTCCGGGCGGCTCCCTACTTGTGGCGGGCCGGCAAATATTCAAAGTTCACTATGGGAGAGTATGCGCAAAGGTTTTCCAACAGACTATTGAGACGATTCTTTTCCTCCGGATTCAAGGAACTGTCCCTGCTGGCAATTGCTTTTTCTTTGGCCTGGATGTCCAAAGGCAACGCAGGATACCCAATTGGCGGTTCACTTGCCCTGATCGGCTTCATCGAGGAGCAATATAAAAAACTGGGCGGCGTTTTGCGATTGAACACTAAAGTCGAAAGAATAATTGTGGAGAACGGTAGATCCGTGGGAGTCATTCTGGAAGGAGGCGAATCGTTAATGTCGGATGTTGTGGTATCCGCAGCAGACGGACACGCCACCATTTTCCATTTCCTGCAGGGCAGATTCCTGAGTGAAAAGATCGAGAAGGTATTTGAAACATATAAGCCTTTTCCCTCTTATATTCAGGTTTCGCTGGGAATCGATTCCGATTTTGGCGATAAGCCGGGTTTTATTGCCATTTGCCTGGACAGGCCGATCATGATCGATCCCAAAACAAATGCGGACACTCTTTCCTTTCGCATCTTTAATTTCGATCCTACCTTTGCGTCTCAGGGGAAAACGGCTGTTGTATGCTTCATCCCTACTTACAACCATGAGTACTGGACTTCTTTGCGCGAAGGGAACAAATCAAGATACGCAGCGGAGAAGGAGAGAGTTGCCGGCATGGCACTTGAGGTTTTAGAGGAAAAATTCCCGGAAGCACAAGGGAAGATAGAGGTGGTCGATGTCGCGACTCCCGCCACCGTGATACGCTACACCGGCAATTGGAAAGGCAGCATGGAAGGGTGGCTGTACACGCCGTCAACAGGCATTAAGCAATTGCCGCTTACTCTCCCCAACCTAAAGAATTTTTATATGATCGGCCAGTGGGTGAGTCCGGGCGGAGGTCTGCCCTCGGGGCTAGTGACTGCACGGGAGGCAGCAAAAAAGATCTGCAGGGAAAACCGGGTGAAATTCAGGGCGAGCTAGAAAAGCGTTCAGCTTCCGGATTAAATTTAGGGCATATCTTATATTTTGCGAGCCGTATCGTTGAGGAAGGGTTAAGTCTTCATGCAGCGCTTCGGGAAGCAATTCTTGCCTGGACGAACCGGGCTGCATAGCCTTGCTGCGGCCAGCGTGGATATTCGGATGATTGGATCTTGAAAATTTCAAACATATTGCATTTTCACGACCTGACCCCGTTTATACTCGTGTATAGGAGAAGGATCCATGAGCAAAGGCTCCAGGGAGTTTCAAGTCTTCGTCAAACCGGTGGGTGCCGTGTGCAATCTCGATTGCCAATACTGCTACTACAGGGATAAGAGCAGCCTCTATCCCGCAGCCGACAAATTCCAGATGACAGATAGCTTGCTGGAGAAATATATCGTTCAGCATCTCGAAGCTGCATCAGGGCCGGATGTCAACTTCTCCTGGCACGGCGGAGAACCGACAACACTCGGGATAAACTTCTTCCAAAAAGCTGTCGAGCTTCAGCGCAAGCACAAACCCATCGGCTGGCGCGTAAGGAACGGCATCCAAACCAACGGTATTCTGTTGGACGAGGAATGGTGCAACTTCCTGGCTAGCGAGGACTTCAGCGTGGGTCTCAGCCTCGACGGACCGGCGGAGCTGCACGATTCCTATCGGGTGACTCGAGGCGGCCAATCCACTCACGCACAGACGATGCACGCCTACGAACTTTTGCGCAAAATGCAAATTCACACCGATATCCTCTGCGTTGTGCACCATTTGAATGTTCGCGCTCCCTTGGCGGTGTACCGTTTTTTCCGCAGCATCGGCTGCCAATATCTTGGTTTTCTGCCGGCTGTCGAGCAATCGCCTAAAACAGCCACTGGTGTCAGCCCGCATACTCCCCCTGCTGAAGAGTACGGAGCATTCCTGTGCAAAATTTTCGATGAGTGGATAGCCCGCGATGTCGATCGAATAATGATTCAAACCTTCGAGGAGGCTGCCCGGCCGGCGCTTGGGCTAGAGCATTCACTGTGTGTTTTTCGTGAAACCTGCGGCCAGATTCCGGTGCTCGAACACAACGGCGATTTCTTTCCCTGCGACCACTTTGTCGACCCCGAGCACCGGCTGGGCAATATCTGTGAGACGCCGCTTAGCCGGCTGCTGGAGAGCGAGGCGCAACGAAATTTCGGCGCAGCCAAACGGAACACCCTTCCTCGCTACTGCCTGGACTGCGAAGTGCTGGCCCTGTGTAACGGCGGATGCCTCAAGTACCGATTCATACGGACGCCTGACGGCAAGCCTGGCCTGAACTATCTCTGCGCCGGATTGAAGAGTTTCTTCCTGCATAGTCGCGCACCGCTTGCGGATTTGATATCCCGCCAGCGGGCGCCGGCTCCAAGATCTCGAACTGCAACGACAAAAGCCGGCCGAAATGATCTCTGCCCTTGCGGCAGCGGCAGAAAATACAAGAAGTGTTGCGCGGCCAGGTAGCTCTGCAATATCTTTTTCACTTGTGCCCTCTATGGCGTCCATGGAAGAATGCGCATCAATGATCCTACCTTGAACCATATTTTTGCCGAAGGGAGCAGATCGAGTATGCAAATATTTTCGAGAAGACGGTTTCTGGAAGGAAGCGCAAGCGGTGTAGCCGCACTGAGTCTGGGAGTATCCTCTCTTTGTGCGCAGGATTGGGCCCGGAAGGCGGTGGATCAATCGCCTCGTCGTCGCGAGTGGGTTTCGGTAAAAAACGGCGGGCGTTCTGTCGAATCGGCGGTTGTATATCCGGAGTCGAAGGCCAAAGCGCCGGCAATGGTTGTAATCCATGAAATATTCGGCATGACCGATTGGGTTGAAAAGGTAACCGATGAGTTTGCAGAGGCAGGCTATATTGCCATCGCCCCCGATCTATTATCGGGCATGGCGCCCAATGGAGGGCGCACCAAGGATTTTCCGGCAAGCGGGGGTGGCATGTTCGGACCGGTAGGCGAGGCAATCCAGAAGCTGCCACCCAACCAGGTCACTGCGGACCTGAACGCTGTGGCTGACTACTGCAAGAGCCTTTCTGCCTGCAATGGAAAAGTTTGCGTGGTTGGCTTTTCTTGGGGCGGCAGCCAGGCATTTCGGTTCGCTACGAACCGCAAGGATTTATCGGCAGCGTTCCCATTCTACGGCGCGGGGCCCGAGGCAGCATCCATCGCATCCATTCAGGCGCCGGTCTATGGCTTCTATGCAGGCACCGACACGCGCGTCAATGGCACGATCCCGCAAACCCAGGAGCAAATGAAAGCGGCGGGCAAGTTCTATGAGGTCGTAACCTACGACGGCGCCGCGCACGGCTTTATGCGGAGCGGTGAGCAGCCGAATGCGTCGGAGGCCGACAAAAAGGCTCGTGACGCCGCGTGGGTCAAGCTCAAAGCCCTGGAGGCTAAATACAAATAGCAAGCTTTTAGCTATCAGCCTTCAGCTTTAAACCAATGCGGCACTCGCATAGCAATATTTGTATGAGCTGATGGGTAAAAGCTATTTTTTCTGTTTCAGCAATGCGTCCAGGCCTGAAAATGGATTGTAAGTGGAAACAGAAGAGCCTCCGGCGCCTGGATTCGGTTCATCCGACCAATCCGCCACTTGATTCCGCGCATGTTCATTCTCATGGCAATAGACGCACAGCAATTCCCAGTTGCTGCCATCGCGCGGATTATTATCGTGGTCGTGATCCCTGTGATGGACGGTAAGCTCTCGCAACCGCTTGCCTTCGAATTCGCGCCCGCAACGTCCGCAAATTGGCGGAAATAGCTTGAGGGCCTGTTCGCGGTAACCCTGCATCCGAATGTCTCGTTCCCGGCGAGCTTCGGCTATAAAACGTTTGTCGCCCTCCGGCTGCATTTTGTTCGATGTCATACAGATTCTCCGATTGATTAGAATCCAGAAGTCAGGAGCCGGAAGCCAGAATATTTTATTCTGGCTCCTGGCTTCCGGCTTCTTGCTTCCAATTTGATTATACAATGATCACAACTGGAGGTGGAACTGTAGCAGCATAGTCTATAATCTTAGTCAGGAATCAAAACCGAGCGCGGAGGTGCAAATGGAGGCTGTCAATGTCGGGATATTGGGGTTGGGCACCGTAGGGGCTGGGGTAGCCAAAGTGTTTTTTTCACACCGTGAAGAATTGGAAGAAAAGATCGGCGCCCCCGTAAAGCTGCACGCGATCGCAGATCTGGATATAACCAGCCCACGACAGGGCCTAACAACAGGAGAACTCCCTCTTACAACGGACGCTGCCAGGGTGCTGGACGACGCGGCGGTCGACATTGTGGTAGAACTGATTGGCGGACTGGAACCTGCCCGCAGTTTTATTCTCCGTGCTCTGGCAAACGGCAAGCATGTCGTCACAGCTAATAAAGCTCTTCTGGCGACTCACGGGGAAGAACTTTTTGCAGCGGCGTGCAAGCGAGGCCGGATGCTGGCTTTTGAGGCTGCTGTCGCGGGCGGGATTCCGCTGATTCGAGCGGTCAAAGAAGGATTGGTTGCCAATCGCATTACGTCGATGTATGGCATCGTGAACGGCACATCCAACTATATTTTATCCAAAATGACCGACGAAGGTCAGGAGTTCGGGCAAGTTCTGGCTGAAGCACAGGCAAAGGGCTATGCTGAAGCCGATCCGACTTTCGATGTGGAGGGCATTGATTCCGCCCACAAACTGCAGATCTTAGCGACTCTTGCATTTCGTACTCCAGTCAGGCTAAGCGATATATATGTGGAAGGAATCAGCAAAATCACCCCCCAGGATATAATCTTGGCTCGCGAAATGGGATTCCGAATCAAGCTTTTGGCTATTGCCAAAGCGGGGAATGGAACTCTCGAATTGCGCGTTCATCCAACCATGATTCCAGACTCCGTCCCCATGTCAGCGGTTTCCGGCGTCTTCAATGCCGTGTTCTTGAATGGAGATGTCGTGAACGATCTGATGTTTTACGGCCGTGGCGCGGGACAAATGCCCACGGCTTCTTCCGTTTGGGCCGACATTGTTGAAATTGCCCGCAGGCTTGCCGCAGGACAAACAGCAACTCCGCAGGATCTTCCCATATTTGGAAGCAAGCACCTGAGTTTAAAGCCTATGGAGGAAGTCACCTCGGCATATTATCTCTATGTTTCGGCAATGGACCAGCCTGCTGTTCTGGCTCAAGTGGCCGGAATACTCGGCAAAAATGAGATCAGCATTGCCAGCGTCATTCAAAAGGTTCGGCAGCACGCCAAGGCCGTTCCTGTTGTGATGATGACACACGAAGCGCAGGAAGGATCCATGCAAAAGGCTCTGAAGGAAATCAATAATCTGCGAGTGGTGGTTGTACCAACTCGCATGATTCGTGTGGAGGATTCACCCGTTAGCTGAACCGATCGGGGACTTAGGGGAATGGAGGGTAGCAAGATGCATCAGCCCCAAAACGCAGCGCCTGGTGCCAGGGCTGCAAGAACCGGCTCTCTGCCGGGATCCAAAAAAATTTATATCCATGGGAATAACGGGATCAGAGTCCCGATGCGGGAAATTCAGCTCCAGCCCGCCGCGAATTTGAATGGCCGCATCGAATGCAATCCGCCCATAAGAGTTTACGACACTTCGGGCCCCTATACGGATCCGGACGCCATCATTGATCTGGGCCGAGGGCTTCCCGAGTTGAGGAGGGCCTGGATTCTGGAAAGAGGGAAATACGATGTGGTTGATCCAAAATACCGGCCTGTCCCCGGCCACAGCGATCCGGACACGTTGCTTCCCGCACGCCGAAAGGTTTTGCGCGGCCGCGGCAACGTTACCCAGATGCACTATGCTAAAAAGGGAATTATTACTCCCGAGATGGAATTTGTTGCGCTTCGCGAAAATCTGAACTCGGAATTTGTCCGAAAAGAAATTGCAAGCGGCCGCGCCATCATCCCGGCCAATATCAATCA
>JAHFUH010000777.1 GCA_023265215.1 Acidobacteriota bacterium | reverse complement strand
ATCATGGAGAAACTGGGCCTGAACCGCACCGCCGAGCTGGTGAAATACGCCATGCAACATGGCTATATTTAAGCCTTCCTTACTGAGCCATACTTGCTAACCCCACGTTGACCACAGATAGTATACTCTTTGCTCATTTTATCAGCGTCATTACACGCAATTATTAGGATTTATTGAAAAAAATCTTTGGAAAATCAGTATTTATACTGATTGACGGCACAATCATGCAGCGCAATAATTATATTACCGGATCATGCCAATGCCTTGGATTATTGTTCGGCGCCAGCCATTCAGGATGAGGCATCCGGGGGCAAAAGAAAGGTAAATGGTTACCGCTCATAAAAAAAGAGCTTATCAAAGGGATCATGGGGGTAACCGAGCTAGCAGCAGAAGTTAAAGAAAGGAGGAAGAGAAAATGAGAAAGATACAATTTATATCATTGTTCACTCTCCTGGTGCTTGCGTTCTCCTATTCAACGGCCAACGCGGATCCACCCATAGCCGTATTCCAGCTTGATGGGGATGCCGCCTACACCACTGCCTGTACAAGTACTTTCCCTTCTCTTACACCAGTTGGGTGTAAAGACGACTGGAATCTGCTGAATGGCACGCAAATCGCCAACGATCACGGTGCGCCCGGCGCCTCACTGGCGCGCTCTTTCATCTCCGGAGCGGCCAGTATCGCTGTTTTTACCACAGGCGGCTCGAAAGATCCGAGCGATATTAGCAGTTGGAAGTGGAAGAATGGCGGCACACCGGACAAAGACGCCATAACGAACGGATACGCTGCCGCCTACAAATCCCCAGAAGGTCATTTTATACTTTTGTTCGGCGCCGATCGCTTCGCGGTGAATGGCGATGCCAACATCGGATTCTGGTTCTTCCAGCAGGACGTTCACCCTGTCGGGGCTACCGGCGGAGGGTTCTCAAACGGCCATGTCAAGAATGACCTATTTATCGTCTCTGCGTTTACACAAGGGGGCGGAGTTTCTACAATTACCGTGTACGCCTGGGATCAAGCCTGTACAAATGCTGCAATAGCGAAGAACCCCACCCCAGGACAATGCGCGGACAACAATCTGAGACTGATATTCGCCAGCACTCCTTCGACTACTTGCGCGAACGGAAACGCAGGTTGCTCAATCGTCAATCCAACCGGAATTTCCGTCGCCTGGCCTTATTTGACGAAGTTCGGGAGCAACAACACAACCATACCCGAAGGAGGATTTTACGAGGGTGGTCTTGATATAACTGATATGTTCGAATTATTAGGTCAAGGCAATACCCCTCTCCCCTGTTTCTCCAGCTTCCTGATAGAGACGCGTTCATCCCAGACCCCGTCGGCGGTGCTGAAGGATTTCGTTTCCGGCTCATTTAGCATTTGCGGAATGAATACCACAAAATCCTGCGCGGGAGACGGTACGTTGATCAATAACGGGACAGCCATCCACTACATATTTAACGGCACCGCTACTAACACCGGGATCGGCGCGCTGTATCACACCACCATAGTGGACACCCTTCCCGCCGGCGCAAGTAACGTTGTATTCAAAGCGGGGACTCCGCTTGCTACCGTATCCAGCGCAGCTTGCCCCTCAGGTTATCCGGCCGGTACCACATGCGCGGATATCGGTTCACTCGATGCAGCGGCTGTTGTAAACTGGAGTGTGGAGTTCGACTCGGATTCAACTAGCGTGCAGAATACCGCCACCGCGAGGGCCTCCTCTTCCGCCAATGCCATTCCAGGGGCATGCGCGGCTGCAAGTACGGTCTGCAGCAGCAAAGACAGTGATCCGTCTACATGCTCAAAGACTCCGGTCAACAACATAACCATATCAAAAAATTGCGGTGTGCCGGTCGACTTCTTCAGCGCGGGCCACCCGGCTTCACGTGTACCTGGAACACAGTTGGTGACATCAGGAAGTGTCGTCGCAGCGCAGGTCAATTTCTCGGGTGTAATTGAGAATAAAGGCGATTCTGCACTGGAAAACGTGTCAGTGTCCGACAGCCCGGACGCGGACATAACCGTAGATTGGCCGGGTGCAACGGGCACTCTTCTTCCGGGCGAGCATGCCAACTACTCGGGGAGCTACAAGCCGAGCGGCGTCACGCTGAATGATCTTGGGTGTAGTGCACCAAGGTACTCTTTCAGCGACGAAATCAAGGTAACGGGAGCGACCGCCGTTGTCGGAGCTGCCCCGGGCCACGAGCTTACGTGCACCAGCGTCTTTGCAGGCGATGCCCAGGCCTGCGCCAGTGCTACCTGTAACATGTGCCCGGGATCGAATACGTGTTCGACTCCTTGATCTAATGCCTGATATTTCCCGCATAGTTTAAGTCAACTATCCGGGGAGGGAAATGAGAGACTGCCTGATGGTATGGGCAGCCTCTCATTTTAATGGTGCCGCACCGCGCCATTGTTGCAGCGATCCAGAGTCAAGGAAAAGCTTTCCCCGGCGCCGCCACCTTCCACTTGACTTCCCCTTCCCATTTCCTTTACTCTTGTTCTAGCTCCCATTCACCTTTAACCATTCACCGTTCACGGTTTCGCGGGGTTTTTGTGGCATTAATCGAAGATAGGCTGT
>JAHFUH010000776.1 GCA_023265215.1 Acidobacteriota bacterium | reverse complement strand
CATTCCGGCCCAACGCTTCATCATAATGAATGCCACGAACTGCAGCGGGGGGAGTATCCCGGCGCTTTCAAGAGAAGGTACGGTTATTGTTACCGCTATCAAAAGCGGGTCGGAAAAAAACCAGACTCATGCAGCCCAATTTTTTATAGATGCATTCAAGAATAATGCCGCGGATTCAGATAAAAATGGACGAGTGTCCCTCATGGAGGCTTTTTCTTACACTAAAAAGAAAGTGGAGGAATATTACCAGGGTGGGGACAACATGCAGACTGAGCACACCGTGTTGGATGACAACGGAGACGGCAAAGCCCAGAACCAGCCTTTGCCCGAAAATGGAGAAGGCTTAATTGCCAAGACTACCTTTTTGGATGCCGGAGTTCCCATTCTGAATCGTGCCGGCCTTACTCCCGAACAGCAGAAGCTTGCGGCTGAAGCTCAGTCCATCGAAACCCAGATTGAGACTCTGAAGTACGCCAAAGCCGGGATGCCGGAAAGCGATTACGAAAAAAAACTCGAGGAGTTGCTGGTGAAATTGGCGCAAATCAATGCAAAGCTGCCTAAATAAGAGCGTCCCAGAAGGATATATGGATGCAGCGTTTGGAGTGATAAGAAAATATCATGGCATTCCCCAGCTGATGGTACTGCTGCTTTTTTCGAGCGGCTTTGCCTGCATTTGGGCGGCGGATAATACTTCGCTGGGAAGATCCGCGCTGCGTTCGGGCGACTATGCCAAGGCTCAGGAATATTTTGAGGCGGCATTGAAGGGTTCCGCTGTTTCAGAAGAAAGCAGGGCAGGTTATATCCAGACATTGAGGGAGAGCGGCTCATACGCTGAAGCGCTCAAGCGCTCCGAAGAATTCCTGTCGTCGCTTGACGGTTCCGCGCTGCTGCACCTGGAGCGAGGCCGAATCGCCGAAATTCTCGGGGACTACCCCAATGCGGAGAAACACTATCGACGCTCGATTGCACTTGCCTCGACAAGAATGCCGGTGCGTATGGACGCCGCCGTCGAATTAGCCGGGTTGCTCGACAAGACCGGTCGCCGGAAAGAAGCTGTAACTTTTTGGGACAAGCTGCTGGATGAGTATCGTTCCGGAAGTGTGGAGGGGAGCAAAAATCTGGGAAATATCGCAGTGGCGGCCTGGCATCGCGGCTATGTGGATGACGCGAAAAATATCTTCATGGATGCAACGGACGAGAAACTCGGCGGCGAACTGTCGATCGAGGCACTGTCGAATTTCGGCTATCTCTTCTTGGCCAAATATAATTTTATGGAAGCGTCCGGCGTTTTTAGGGATTGTCTCAAGGTAAATAAATCCTACCCTGATGCGCTGATTGGGATCGCACTTGCCAAAAAAATCGACGGCAATTTTGAAGCGGAGGCTTACGCTAGAGCGGCTCTTAAAATTAATCCGAATTTTGTGCCTGCTCTGAACATGCTGGCGGAAATTGCGCTGGATGAGGAAGACCAGGAGGCTGCATTAGGCGAGGTCAACAAAGCGCTGAATATCAATCCGTCGGATCTGAATTCCCTCAGCCTGAAGGCTGTCTATCATTATTTCCATTCCGACAATTCGAATTTTGCCCTGACAGAAAAAAAGGTATTTGAAATCAACCCTTCCTATGGCAGTTTTTATTACATTCTGGCCGAGAGCCTTGTTTCCCGGAGAAAATATCAGGAAGCTGTCGAGTTTGACCGTAAGGCGGTTGCGCTGGATCCGGAACTGTGGACGGCTTACAACAGTCTCGGGATGAACCTCACGCGGATCGGGCAACTGGAAGAAGGGCGCAAGGCTATCGAAAAAGCCTTTGCCGGCGATCACTATAACGTCTGGGCGTACAATTCGCTGGACCTGTTCGATCAGATGGACACGTTCGTCCAGAGCCGTAGTGAAAATTTCAAGCTTCTAATGTCCAAAGAGGATGCGCCGGTCCTTTCATCCTTTGCTCCCGCGCTGGCCGAGGAGGCTTACTCGAAATTGACGGAGCGCTATGGATTCAAGCCCAAAGGACCGCTCCAGCTGGAAATATTTCCCGATCACGGCGGGTTTGCTGTTCGAACTCTCGGCCTGCCTGGACTTGGAGGGGCGCTGGGAGTCTGTTTCGGCAAGGTGCTGGCCATCAATTCTCCCAAGGTGCGCGAATCCGGCGATTTCAATTGGGGCTCTGTACTGTGGCATGAATTCACCCATGTCATAACTCTGCAGATGTCCAATTACAATATTCCGCGCTGGTACTCCGAAGGGCTTTCGGTTTTTGAAGAGCATCGGGCACGGCCCGGCTGGGGCGATAAACTTACGTTGGCATTCGTTAAAGCTTACAAAGAAGGAAAGTTATTAAAAGCCAGCCAGCTGAATTCGGGAATCATGCGCCCGCAGAATCCCGAGCAAATCATGTTTTCCTATTATCAGGCAGGCATGTTCTGCGAAATGATTGATGAGAAGTTCGGTTTTGACAAGATAAGGCAGTCGCTGCTGTTGTTTGCAGAGAACAAACCTGTTGATGAAGTTTTTCGTCGGACGCTCGGCTTGGACGCGGCCGGGATAGATGCTGAATATGCGCGCTATCTGGACTCCCGGATCAAGGAT
>JAHFUH010000252.1 GCA_023265215.1 Acidobacteriota bacterium | reverse complement strand
CTCTAATTGCAGTTAAATCATTGCTCTATCCACATGAGCCCATAGCCACATGTATTGTGACGCACGGTTCTTTGCTTTGAGCCCAGTTCCGGGTAAGGATACAGAACAGTCCACCCCTCCCGCGTGAGTTCTTCGAGCGCACGATGTTTGTTGGACCACTTGCGAGCTGACTTTGCGGGATCAGCAAAAAGACTTGTTAAAAAGTGCCACATGTTTCCCTCTTGCTCCAACCATGCATATCTGCGTTTGGAAGCATGGAAATTTATGCAACTCTCTGAAGAGTTCTGATTGTATGTGCCATAGGAAATCATCGCATTTCGTTCCTGGTTAAGATCGCCTCTTGAACTCGGTGAAATTGCTTCGTTCATGCGAAAATGAAATGCAATTGATATGCCAACAAAATTCGAGAGAAGTGTCCAGGCACTGACAAAATATCCAAAATCCCTTTACTGCTTATTACTTACGCACATTATATTTCATGGGTTGAAGCCAATTCGGCATTCCTCCATCGTTGAAGGAAATAGGAGATTTGCTGATTTTCAACATTTGAGGTGCTCAAAATCAGCCATCCCCAATTTCCCGATTTGTTCATCAAATGTGATGTTTGTCACCGAGCCTCCGGCAGTTTATCCGATAGGACTAGACAGAATGAATCTGGAGCAAAAATGTGACTGAAAACCAGAACCCAGGGCCGCCACGTTTATGGATTAGTTATCCATATATTGGCATTGAAGAAAGAGATTTCAGATACCTCGTGCCTCAACTGCAGAATGCCGGCATTGAAGCCGTCTATGATTCGTTCGAACTGATGCCTGAGGCCCGCCTCTGGCCTCGAATAATGCAGAGACTGCTCAGCATAGGGCTCGATGGATGGATGTACATACTGACTCATAAATGTTGCACGCGAAAGTCGTTTACGGATGAACTGACTTCCGCAATCGACCAGACTCTCCTCCACCTGGGACCGGGTTTCCCAATGATGGGAATGATGTGCGGGATCGGCAGCAATCAAATACCTCCCATGCTGCGAGTTCTGCCCTGCATATCTTTTGGCGATCCGGACTGGAAAAACCAGGTCTCCAAGGCATTGAAGAGAGACGCATCTCAAGCTCAAAAAACCAAATCGCGCGAAACACGATTCGTTTGGAAGATACACCCTTCGTTTGAAGGCAACCCTTCAATGACGGCTATTGAGGTCCACACAAGAGGCCAGGCAATTCAATATTGGCGTTTTGCCCTTCCCAAAAACGTCTCCCCTTTGCGCTGGGGGCAAGGGCCGGCAGGCGGGAAGGACATCTCACAAGCCAAACTGGGCGAAACCAGAGGGTCCGGGAGATATTCTAATTGCGACGTCAACTGGTTTGGCGCTGCCGACGCTGTATCCAACATGGAAAGCGCCTATGCAGTATTTTCCGGATCTCTGCCTGAGTTCATTTGCTTCGGTCCGGCTCAGGGCCCTCTAGGCCCTCCCGCTCAAATGGAAATACTTTGGCCCGCCTTTATGATGCAGTCGGCGGGCGGCAGCCATTAGCCGGCAATCATTCTTCTAACCCACCCCAACAATAAAGCCGGATAAACCCAAAATTCCCCAGGAATTGCCAACTTTTGGCCTCTTGGCAATAGCCGCTTGGTTTTTCATCAAAATTTGCTATTGACTCAGCGAACCATATTCCTATACTAAAAAAATATGAAATTAGGTATCATTGTAAGCCTAAAAGAAAAACAGCGATTTTTGCAGTTACCACATTGATCTAGAAAGGAGACGCATATGAAAAGGGTTGTTTTTGTTGCGGTTCTTTTGCTCGGATTTTGTGCACTGGCCATGGCAGAGGATGTGCCCAAAGCTGAGGCTTTTGTCGGCTACTCCTATTATCGGTGTAACCAAGAGGGCCTGACAGGCGACTGCAATCTGAACGGCGGGATTGCTTCGTTTACATTGAATGCATTCAAGTGGTTTAGCACGGTTGGAGAATTTAACGGCACAACCGGAACGGTGCAAGGCGCCGATGTCAGAACACTAACCTTCATGTTCGGCCCGCAGGTTTTTATTCGCCGAAACGAAAAGGTCACGCCATTTGTTCACGCGCTCGTTGGAGACACCTATATACATGCAAAATCCGGCAAAGATACCATTATCAAAGAACATGACCTCTCGTTTGCGTTTGGCGGCGGTCTCGATTTAAGGGTGAGGAAAAATATATCCCTGCGCCCGTTCCAGGTGGACTATATTTTTGTGCGCCCAAAGGATGCAGCCAATATGAACAACTTCCGATTTGGCGCCGGCATTGTGTTCAAGTTTGGCGAGCAGGGGAACTGACACTCGATTGATTTGTTGTCCAATATATGGCCGGTTTTTGCCGACCTGAATTGTTGTTGTAATTTTGCTATAGCGGACCAGTCTGCGGCTGGTCCGCGCAGTTTTCAGAGCATTTCGAAAAGACCCTGGCAACCCCAACCCCGACAATTTCAAAGACTCAAAAGAATATTTCCAATATGGTAGGCTTTCTCTTGGAGGAGAGCCTGTGCCGAAATTCACTGATATTCCAACGCTTCCATATCAAAAATACAAACTGAAGAATGGCCTTGATGTGATCCTGCTGGAGGATCGCAGGCTGCCGCTCGTTGCGGTCAATGTCTGGTATCACGTGGGCCCTGCCGACGAAAGACCTGGGCTGACGGGGTTTGCCCATCTTTTTGAGCACATGATGTTCGAGGGCTCCAAGCACGTTGGCGAGAAGGCGCACTTCCTGTACCTGGAATCGGCAGGTGCAAGCACTATTAACGGCACTACCGATTTCGACCGAACCAACTATTTCGAGACGCTCCCCTCAAACCAGCTCGAACTTGCCTTATGGCTGGAGAGCGACCGGATGGGATTTCTGCTCGATACGCTCGATGACCAGAAATTGGAAAACCAGCGCGACGTAGTTCGCAACGAAAGGCGGCAGAGCATTGAAAGCGCGCCTTATGGCCTTGTACAAGAGGAGTTGTTCCATCAGCTATTCCCGAAAAATCATCCATATTACGCCTCCGTCATCGGCTCTCACGCTGATATTGAAGCCGCCCGGCTTACGGACATCCGGGAATTCTTCAAGCTATACTATGCCCCCAACAATGCATGCCTCGCAATTGTCGGGGATATCGATCCGGACCGGACAAAAACGCTGGTGGAAAAGTACTTTGGCCCCATTCCGGCAGGAAAGCCGAAAATCCGCGCGATGGCGCCAACTCCCCCAATTGAATCGGAAAAACGGATAATCGTGGCGGACCAGGTGGAATTGCCCCGGGTTTACATGTCGTGGATAACGGAGCCAATATTCTCACAAGCGGATGCCGAATGCGACCTGGTTGCGAAAATATTCGGCGGCGGCAAATCAAGCCGCCTTTACAAAAGCCTGGTATATGAAAAAAGGATCGCGCAGGATGCTGCCGCGCATCAATACTCTCTGGCGCTGGGATCCATATTTACGATTGAGGCCACCTGCAAGCCGGGCATTGAGCCCGGAGAACTGGAAAACGCCATATGGGAAGACCTGGCTAAATTCCAAAAAGACGGCCCCTTGCCTGCCGAACTCGAGAGAGCTCAGAATACTATCGAGGCTGCCATCATTCGAGGGCTCGAAAACCTGGGCGGTTTTGGAGGAGTGGCCGATCGCCTGAACCAATACAATCATTTCCTGGGCGATCCGGGCTATCTTCCCAAAGACCTGGAACGTTATCGTAAATCCACAGTTGAAACGTTGCGCATTACAGCTCAAGCCCAGCTTAAACGGGATGCCTGTGTGGTGGTTCATGGTGTGCCGGGGCAAAAAAGTATCCATGATGCCCCGAAAATCGAGCATCCTCCCAGCGGCGAAATTGAATTGAACCGGATTCCCGGTCAGGAATGGAGGAACAATCCGCCGGCGCCTGGCCCTGCTCATTCTATGAGCCTGCCGATTCCAAAAAGACTTCAGCTTTCTAACGGGCTTAGAGTGTTTCTATTCGAGCAACACAACCTTCCGATTGTATCGGCCAATATCATTGTTCTGGGCGGCAGCGATCGGAACCTTCCGGATCAACCCGGGCTTGCTTCTTTCACTGCTGAAATGCTTGACGAGGGAACCGGAAAGCGCACGCCCCTGGAATTTGCCGCTGACGCCGACCAGATAGGAGCCTCCATATCCACAGGATCTTCAACCGATCTATCTTATGTGGCGATGCGTTCTTTGAAAAAAAATGCAGCTGCAGCCTTTGAACTCGTTTCGGATGCCCTGTTGAATCCCGCTTTTCTCCCGGAGGAAATCGAAAGGATCCGGCATGACCGGCTCACCCAAATCCTTCAGCAGAAAGACAATCCCGGTTTGCTGTGCACAAAAGCCTTTTTTAATGCTGTTTATGGAGCAGCGCATCCTTACGGCTACATGGAAATCGGCACCGAGAAATCTAACCGTTCCATGACACGCGACCAGCTCTCAGGGTTTTATCGGGCAGGGTATCTCGCTGCCAACTCTGCCCTGATTGCGGCCGGGGATATAACGGAATCAGAACTCCTGGCACTGGCTGAGGAATATTTAGGCAGTTGGAAGAGAGGAAGTTTTGTTTATAAAGAACTGGCCTCGACAAAAAGCGAGGTGCGGCGAATCGTAATTGTTGAAAGGCCGGAAGCCCCTCAGACTGTGCTCCGGATCGGGCATGTCGGAGTAGCGCGGTCCAATCCCGATTACGTTGCGCTGGACGTAATGAACACGGCTTTCGGAGGATTGTTCTCGAGCAGAATCAATCAGAACCTGCGGGAAAAACATGGATATACCTACGGCGCTTCTTCCGCGTTCATTTTCCGGAGATGTCCCGGGCCATTCCTGATTGGAACGTCGGTGCGCACGGATGCAACAGCCGCTGCAATAACCGAAATTTTCTTCGAAATCGATCGCATACGCGATACCGAAGTGACTCCGGAAGAGCTTGGCACGGCGAAAGACTCCATTTCCCGCTCGCTCCCCGGAATGTTTGAAACAACCCCGGAATCCGCGTCGAGCATTGGACAGCTTTTTGTCCACAATCTTCCGCTCACCTATTTCCGCGATTTGCCTAGAATGATTGAAGGCGTTTCAGCGGATGAAGTACGGCAGGTCGCGCGGAAGCACCTCCGGCCGGAGGAAGCGGTTATTGTTGCGGTGGGAGACCGTAAAAAGATCGAGCCGGAGCTGGAAAAGCTCAATCTGGGCCCGATCGAAATCCGCGACTCCAGCGGCGAATTGTAGCAGAGCCGCCGTCAGATTTAAGAACCAGGCACCCAAACATACCCCTGAAGTGATAAAAAGGGGATGAAACAAGCGAATAACTGCCGGATTGAGAGAAAGCAGGACGGTCCTCTTGATGGTAGAAGCGGCGTCTCGCTGCATAACAGTGTGGAGATATGCCTGATGACGCGATCGGTCGAGCGATTCCTGGTTCTATGTGCGTTTCTGGCATATCTGATTTTCCAGATTCATGCTTTGGCGTTTCACGGGTACTGGGGCCAGGACTGGATTAGCCAAAAGATTTTGATATCCTGGGCGGCTCAGGATCCGTGGAAGTTTCTGGCTCACTACGTACCGGCGCGGACAAATCCGCCGCTCTATTATTTGTTGTGTGCCACCGTGAGGAGGATCGCGGGATTGGCCCGCTATCTTCCGGCCATTGGGCTGATGAACATTGCGTTCAGTATTGTCGGCGCCTGCTGTGTATATGCCGTGATACGAAAATTGATCGCAAGCCCGCTGTTGCGCGTGGCCGCGATTGTCTTTCTCCTTTTCCTTCCGTTTGCCATGATCCATGCCCAGGTTGTTGCCGCGGACGCGCTTGCAACGCCGTTATTCTGGTTGCTCCTGTGGCTTGTCATTAGCTTCCGCCCACAAACAAGCCGTCTTGTTTTTGGCATTTCTGCAACGCTCCTCTGTTTGGTCCTATTCATTTCGTTGCTTGTCAAGTTCACATTTGGATCGTGCATTCCTGCATTGCTTCTGTGGGTAATTCTCCTGTGGCGGACTGGTCAGCTTTCACGGTCGCGGCTGGCAATTTTAATAATCATCGTTGTCGCAGCGCCCGCTGTATTTTCATATGCCCACAGCGTGCGGTTTCGAGCCGAAAGCGGCAACATCTGGAATATTCATCCGATCAAGCCGAATCAGCTTTGGAAAACGAAGATGAACCTGTGCAGCATCGTAGGGCTGCGATCGAGGGATGTCGACGTCCTACGCGCGCCTCCGTACAACCTGCTTGGCAACAGAAGCTACAAACTCCTGGAGAGCAACGGGCATAGTTTTGCTGCTCTCCTGCACCTGGCGATATTTACCGATATTTTGAACATCCGTCAGCCCGATCCTTACGATTTCTATTTCGGCAGCCGCACTCTGCAAAGCCACAGGCGGATGCAGATTGCGGTTTGCACTGGAATAGCGGCATCCATTGTCACTTTGATCAGCGTTATTATGCTGCTGGCTCGCTCCATTTTCAGCGTGGTGTTCCAACGGAATCCAGGCGAAATAGCATTGCTATCCGTCCTGCTCTTCAGCCTGGCATGGTTTTTTGCGCTGGTCGTAATGTTCCCTTTCGTTCCAAATCCATATTATGCGGGCTTCTGGCATCCCCGGTTGTTTGCGCCGGCGCTGCTCGGATTTTTCATGATCGGTTTTGTATTTTTGGACCGGTATAAACCACAGTTACACGGGTTCAAGACAGTGGTTCTAGCTTATGCAATTGCGCAGTCTGCAATACACGCTTCATTTCTGTGGCCGGTGGAATCCGACCGGAAGTTGCAAGAGTTCAATATTGATGTGGCAACTTCCCGTGCACCTGCTGTCTGGCGAGTGTTCGATTGGCAAGATAATTACGGATCGAATCCCACAAAGGAATATTGGCTTGATCGGATGGTTGGGATCGTGGTCAATCGGCCCGATGGTTCGCCGGCAGAAAATTGGAAGTTGAGCATGAACCTGACGCCCGGACCTGCAGACCCGTCAACCCATCGGGCAGTGCGCATCTCGTCCCGGGGCATACCCGCGGTAATAGTGGAGTTCGACACAAAAAAGGGCGTTGAAATGGAAACGCCAATTGCCGGTGGACGGAATGATATCCGGGTTGAACTCTTGTCTCCGAGTCGGATTCTCGAACAGCCGGACGAGCCACTGATTCCAACGGTCAAAATATCCGATATTGCGCTCCGCCGCGCCGATGGCGTGAGTGCGACGTTCTACGAACAATGAACACTCCACCCGCAGAGCGCTGACGGTTACCCCCACCTGACACTGAGAATAGAACCAAAAGCTTCAGCGCCGTTTACGTTCTGCCTAAACAACGGGGCAGCGTCCCAAAGCTCAGGGGCGGAGTGCTTTTCGCGCCACCCCTGGGTAGAAGGCGAATACAATTTCAACCCTGAAAGGGGTTGCGTCCATAGGCGCTAAGTTAACGATGGCCGCGTAGCGGCGATCTGAATTTAGCCCGGCCTTAAAAGGCCGGGGATTTGCCCAGAAATATATTTCCGTCGCGTTAGCGACGGTTGACCTCTACTATATTAATGCGATTATTTTGGGTGCAGGTCAGGCGTCGCCCTGCGACGCATTGTTTCTTATTACCGCTATTCCCGGCCTTAAAAGGCCGGGCTAAATTCAGATCGCCGCTACGCGGCTCACGTACAATATTAAGTTAGCACTTATGGGCTTGCGTCCTGGACTTTGCTGCTCCGCGCTTTCAGCG
>JAHFUH010000775.1 GCA_023265215.1 Acidobacteriota bacterium | reverse complement strand
GATCCGACCGTCGCCGAGAACGTGGTGGACCTGGGCAAGAAGGTGGTGGAACTCAAGTACGAAGTCGGCATCGGCCTCGACGGCGACTCCGATCGCGTGGGCATCATCGACGAAAAAGGCGTACTCATCCCCGGCGATCTATTGACCTTGATCTACGCCAAGGATATCCTCAAAGTATTGCCCGGCAGCAAGATTATCTACGAGGTTAAATCCTCCATGGCGTTGGAAGAGGAAATCACCAAGGCCGGCGGCATTCCCATTCTGTGGAAAGTCGGACATTCGTTGCTCAAGAAAAAAATGGCGGAGGAAAACGCACCGCTGGCCGGCGAGCTCAGCGGCCACGTCTTCTTCGCTGACCGCTACTTCGGGTATGACGACGCCATCTACGCGGCCTGCCGCCTGTTGGAGATTATGGACAAAACTGGCAAGCGGCCCTCGGAACTGCTCGCGGGCGTTCCGATTTACTTCAATACCCCCGAGATCCGCTGCGGTTGCGACAACGAC
Organism: Acidobacteriota bacterium; assembly: GCA_023265215.1. GTDB lineage: Bacteria > Acidobacteriota > UBA6911 > UBA6911 > UBA6911 > UBA6911. The sequence goes on along the minus strand of JAHFUH010000775.1, from coordinate 2,086 downwards.
GATGAGAAGTTCCGCATTGCCAAGGAAGCGGCAGCCTATTTCAAGTCGAAATACAAGGTCATTGACATCGACGGCGTCCGGATATTGTTTGGCGATGGCTGGGGCCTTATGCGGGCGTCGAACACACAGCCCAGCTTGGTCACTCGCTTTGAGGCGAGAACTCCGGAGCGGTTGGAAGAGATTAAGAATGAAGTTTTAACGAAGCTTCAGGAGTTTGGACATATTCAGATTGGGATGAGTCATTAACGCTGGCTTCGGCTACGTTCAGCCAGCAAGTCTAAATGGGCTTTATTCGTCCATTGAGGATTCTGCATACTGTCGAAAATATTTCTCAAGGGATTTCGAAATTCTGGCCGAATAGACATAATCTTGTTTTTGCAGGGAAAAATTCCTGCCATTGTGATAGGCCTGCCAAATGTCTTCATAAATGCCTGCAGCACCGTCCGCTAGATCTTGCATTAACTGATAGGTCGCGCCTTTAACCGTCGAGAAATCAACGCTGCGATGAGCAAAGGCTTGATGCCTTAAATCTTTTACGTTGCGGTTATAGGCTTTTTGCAAATCCCTTCGAATATCAAAAAGTTTTTGAAACTCCTCCTCACTGATACCTTCATAGCCCGTACTTTCCGCATATGCCAATCCTTTGCGAGCAACCAATTTTTCTTTTGTGAATTCGCTTTTGTTGTTGTATAGCCAGGCTGTCACATGGCTGATTGAGTAGACTTGGGGCAATTCGTCAAAAACCTTATGAAGGTTTATTATCACCGAAGTTCGGTGACTACTTATAGTTGCGGAAAGAAGCGCGTCCGATTTTTTGAAAAGAAAGTGATTTGGATTTCGAACGAATTCGTCTTGGATAAAATCCAGAATTAACAACGATTCTTGAGCTAAATGCAAGTCCGTTGTAAACGGATCGTAGTTAGGAAACATTCTTATTTCTTGCCCGTATTCCCAAACACCGCTCCTGCCTCATTCATCCCGTTCAAATCCTCCAACAGCCCTAAATCAATCCCCCCTCAAAGCACCGGTGGGGCCGCTTGAGCAGGCCTGTGAGGCCTGCTGTCAAAATGTTTCAGCGCTTAAGACACCCACTCAACTTTAAGCCGCTTGCGATGGCTCGCACAATCCCTCAAATACAGATTAATCAGGTTTTGATACGGCATTCCCACCTCTCCTGAAAGCGACTTGAAATACCCCACAATATCCTTGTCCAATCGGATGGTCACGGGCTGCTTCAGTAATTTCGCATAGGGATTCTTGCGGGATTTCATGTTTTCGAAATCGTAGCTCTCTCTCATGATCTTACCTCCCCGTAGGATTTTTGCTCACTTTTGTTCGCCTTTCGCGCGGATATGATACGGATAATCGAATCCTTTTCGCGGTAGCAGTGGCAAATCACCAGCACCTTGGCCATGAAACTCATTCCCAGCATGATGAATCGATCCTCGCTTGTAGAATGATCCGGATCATGGTATTCGCGCGCGTTCTCGTCATAAAAAACGGTCTTGGCCTCTTCGAAGGAAATGCCATGCTTCCTTTGGTTCACTTTGTTTTTGGATTCATCCCAGTCGAAATCCAAGAGGCTCATGCTTTCAAAAATAAATACAATGTATTGCTATAAATGCCTTGCAAACGCCCATATTGACGAAAAAACGACCCCCTCATAGCACCGGCATTGGGACTGGCTGGAAAAGCAGCCGCAGGGAATCACCGGAACGCTGCGCAAGCATCTGCTGCGTCTGCTGGAAGAAGCTGCGTCCCTAGGCAAATCCAAGACGGCCTAGGGTTTCGGCGAAAACAGGAGAGAATTCAAGCATTCTGGGTTGCCTTCTGGCAATTGACAAAGCGACCTGAATCCTGTATCTTACCTACGTCTTACTTCCAGACCAGAGGCAAAATCCATGGAAACCACACGACTTTCAAGCAAAGGTCAGGTCATTATCCCCAAAGGATTCCGGGCCTCCCACCATTGGCTCACCGGCCTAGAACTGCAAGTCATTGAAGCAGGCGACGGCATTCTCCTGAAACCCCGAACCCCGTTTCCAGAAACCACCATCGATCAAGTCGCTGGCATGCTGAAACGGGA
>JAHFUH010000251.1 GCA_023265215.1 Acidobacteriota bacterium | reverse complement strand
ACTTGGAGTATGGATTCTTTTTTTTTGGCAATATCAGCCTCTCCCGCTTTCATTTCCGGAGAGACGGCGCTGTGATGTCGATATAAAACAGGCGTCATATTTTATCCTTTGAGTGCATTTTCACTTCGATTAAGGAGCACTTCTATTATTCGTTCTCCCGGAAACGCATGCAGATCGTCCGGAACCTTCTGCCCGTCGGTGTAATACGAAAAGGATTTTCGAGTACGTACGAGCTCGTTCAGAATCGGCCCTGGAGTTTCTGTTTCGTCCAGCTTCGTGAACAGCAAATGATCGGGGCTGCAGACCTCGAACTGGCTGATGATTTTTCTCATGTCCGATTCCTTAGTAGTGGCGCTTAGCACCAGGTGTCTTTCGATTTGTCGCGTATCCCTGAGAAATGCTGAGAGCGCGCTCATGGCTTCCAGATCATTGGGACCCCGGCCTGCGGTATCGATCAGCATGTAATCGCGCTGACTGTTTTCCTCTATTGCCCGAGACAATTCAGAAATTTGACTCACAAACCGGAACGGTATGCCCATCAGGCCGGCATAAATCCGGAGCTGCTCGATTGCTCCAATGCGATAGCCGTCCAGCGTCATCAACAAAACTTTCTTTTTCTTTTTCAATGCTAAATGCGCTGCGAGTTTGGCTATGGACGTGGTTTTTCCAACGCCGGTGGGGCCAAAAAAAGCCACAACCTTTTTTGCCGGCACTCCGTCCGGATTGGAATAAGGGGCAACAAGGCTCAAAGCGGCCCGGGCAGCCGACCGAAGCAGGGCGGGACGACTTCTTCGCTGCCCCGGCGAAAGCGATTCCAGAGCTTTGCAGAGCAGATCCTGCGCCAACAACGCATCAACTCCACAATTTACCAGATCCTGGTAAAGGACAACTGGACCGCGTCCCTTGAACGGCAGGCCGCTATTCATGGGCGTACGCTGTGGAGTTTCCACCGCAGCGCTGGCACAAGTCTTTTGCGATTTTTTTAAACCCTTCTTTGAATCGTCAACAGCATTATTCAGCGAGCCGTCGGCGGAGTATGTTGTTGCAGGCGGAAGCAAATCTTCCTCCGCCTGGGCAGGGCCTTCCTGAACGGATGAATAAACGTCTACCTCATCCTGCTTGTCGATTGCGGCGACTACCTCAATTCCGGAGGATCGTCCCCAGGCTCCCGCTCGCGAGGGAATCTCCTTCGTCGACAGAATTAGCGCCTCAGGGCCCAGATGTTCTTTGACATCCCTCAGTGCTTCCGACATGCTCTTAGCGTAGAACGTCTTGATCCTCATCCTAAGTCACCATCCCCAAGGAAAGAATTCGAACGCTCGGTGGTATTTCGTTATGGGACAGAATTGCGAGATTAGGCAGAAAACGCTCCAGCAGCTGCCGCACATACATTCGGATGCTGGGAGAACAAAGAACCACAGGATTTCCACTGGCTCCGGCGGCTTCTACGGAGCGCCGGAAACGGGTCATAATGTCCTTCGCTTGACGGGGCTCCAATGCCAGATATGAACCTTGATCCGAATGAACAACCCCGTCCAAAATGCTCTTTTCAAGATCGGGGCTAACGGTGAATACGGGGAGGTCCCCGTCTTCGCTCTGGTACGGTTTGCAGATGGAACGGCCCAACGCCTGCCGGCAGTATTCGGTCAAGGCGGAGATGTTCTTGGTAAAAGCGCCAAAATCCGCAAGCGTTTCAAGTATCGTAACAGCGTCTCTGATGCTGACCCGTTCCTTGAGCAGGTTCTGCATCACTTTTTGCACTTCTCCAACCGACAGAACCTTCGGAACCAGCTCCTCGACAACTTTTGGATGGGTTTTTGAAACCGTATCCAAAAGATTTTTTGTCTCCTGGCGCCCAAGCAGTTCATAAGCCTGTGACTTGATGATCTCGGTCATATGTGTTGCAAGCACTGTTGCGGGGTCCACCAATGTAAATCCGGCCAGCTGCGCCCTCTCGCGGTCCTGAGCTTTAATCCAGCGGGCTTGCAAGCCGAATGCGGGCTCCACAGTTGCAAGCCCCTGAATCTCCTCACGCGCTGTTCCTGGATTGATGGCTAAGAGATGATCCTGCATCAGTTCACCGCGAGCAATCTGAACACCTTTGAGCAGAATCGCATATTGCCGCGGGTTCAACTGGAGGTTGTCCGTAATATGAACCGGCGGGACAATCAATCCCATATCAAGAGCGATCTGACGACGAATTGATTTAATGCGGTCGAGGAAATCCCCTCCCTGACTGGCATCTACATACCGGATCAACCCATAGCCCATTTCAATTCCGAGTAGATCCACCTTCAGCAGTCCCTCTATTTTTTCCTTCGGCCTTTCAGCTTCCGCTTTTTCAGATTTCGCTCTTTCCATAGCGACTTTTTCATTTTTGCTGGAATTGCGCCTTTTGTAGGCCAAAAATGCTGTCGCAGAGCCCAGTGTGAAGAAGGGCCAAAATGGAAGCCCTGGAACAAGTCCGAAAAAGAATAGGAAGCCCGATCCGATTGCAACCGGGATGTAATTTGCGAACAACTGACGGGCTACGTCCTCCCCCAGGTTTGCCTCGGAGGTGGCGCGAGTCGTGATCAGGCCTCCGGCAACCGATATCAAAAGGGACGGAATTGCCGTCACCAGCCCATCGCCGATAGTTAAAATCGTGAATCTCTTGGCGGCTTCTGCCAAATCCATGTCAAACTGCACGACACCTATCAAAAAGCCGCCCATAATATTAATGGCGAGGATTATCATGCTTGCTATCGCGTCCCGCGCCGTGAACCGAATTGCACCGTCCATCGCGCCGTAAAATTCCGCTTCTTTTGAAATCTCTTCTCTGCGCTGGCGCGCTTCCGTTTCATTAATGATCCCGGCATTCATGTCCGCATCGATGCTCATCTGTTTGCCGGGCATGGCATCCAATGTGAAACGTGCTGTGACCTCAGAGATGCGAACGGCGCCGTGGTTAATTACAATATATTGAATGGCAATCAGGACCAGGAAAACAACGATGCCGACAAAATAGTTGCCGCCCACAACAAACTGTCCGAAGGACTGGATAACTTTGCCGGCTGCATCTTCTCCCTCTGCGCCCCGCAGAAGGATCAGCCGCGTCGACGCTACGTTCAATGCCAAGCGGAAAAGGGTAATGATAAGCAGAAGCGACGGAAACACCGAGAAATGCACCGGCTGCAGAATATACATCGAGACCAGCATGATTATGATCGACAGAGTGATGTTTAAGCTGATCAGGAGGTCCATAATCACGGAAGGCATGGGCAGAACCATGACGAGCAGAATTCCCATGACCCCGATTGGGATAATCAGATGGAAACTGCCAAGGACATCCGAAATATTCGACAATGCCGATTTCTCTGCAACGTTCATTTCTTTAGTGCAATCCCAGATTTCATGTTTGTCGTTCGAAGTATAGGATTATGCAATTTGCATTCCACCCGGTAGACTCAGCCGTTAAGAATGTTTTTTGCTTTGTATATGTAGGCGAGGATTTCCGCTACAGCCCTGTAAAGATTGCCTGGAATGTACTCTCCGATATCGACCGACTTGTAGAGGGTTTGGGCAAGTGGCTTGTTTTCCACAATCGGGATTCCGTGCCTTTGTGCCAACTCTCGTATCTTCAGCGCCAAAAATCCGACACCCTTGGCAACCACCTTTGGCGCTTCCATGGAATCCAGCTTGTAGGACAGAGCCACCGCGTAGTGGGTAGGGTTGGTTATGATTACATCGGATTTCGGCACATCGGTCATCATCCGCTTGCGGGCCATCTCTCTTTGAATTCTCCGGATGCGTCCTTTTGTGGTGGGATCTCCTTCCAATTCTTTGAACTCTTCCTTCACTTCCTGCTTGCTCATCTTCAACTGCTCGGTGAAACGGTATTTTTGAAAGCAATAATCAACAATGGCCAGAATGATCAGCAGCACCGCCACCCGAATAAAAATCTGGTATGTGATATAGCTGGTCCAGTGGAAAAGCTTTTTGGCGTCCATCAGAACCAGTCTGGGATACAAAGAAGTGTATTGAGAAATGACCCGATAGCTAATGAAACACACTGCAACGATCAGCACGACGCTCTTGCACAATTCCACGATGCCATTCTTTGAGAAGAGCTTATTCAGTCCGTTCTTAAAACTCAGCCTTTCAAAATGAAACCCGAGAGCCTCGGTAGAAAATACCCATCCGCCCTGCAGTACATTCGAAGTGACCGAAACAGCCATGGCTGCAAGCAAAACAGGCAGCACAAATATTGCGGTACGAACGCTCGCATTCCCGAAAAGCTCCCACAAATTGTCAAATGTGATCTCGGGAGGCACTCGGGAACTGAGCAGTTGCGGCATTTCCAGCAGTTGCCGCATTTCCACTTTGAGGGTTTCAAGGATATTATTTCCGAAATACCCCAGCATTAAAAGCACGCCTAAAAGCGCCGCTGCAGCAGGCACTTCTTTGCTTCGCGCTACCTGTCCCTTTTCCCGCGCTTTCCTTATTCTTCGCGCTGTAGGTTTTTCTGACTTGTTGTCCTTACCACCAGCCATAATTCCTCTAAATCATCATCTGGATGAGGGCAAAAACAGTTTTATGCAGCGAAGAGAAAATCGATTCAAACAAACGCGGCATGAAATAGAAAGAAAAACTCAAACAGCCGAAGCCCACCATTAGCTTAGCGGGCATGCCTATAATGAGAATGTTAACTTGCGGAGCAGCCCGCCCGAGAATTCCCATAACCACATCCGTGATCAGGCTTACAGCCATGATGGGCCCTGCGATTCGCAGCCCTATCGTAAGGATCTCAGAAGAAAGATGAATCAAACCTTTCACCAGCGGATCGTGGAGTTGGATGCCTCCGACAGGCAACGAGTAGAAACTCTCGTTTATCGCCAGCAGAAACCAGTGATGACCGTTCATCAGCAGAAAAAACAACAAGGCGATATAGTTTTGCAGAAATGAAAATACAGATGACTCGACATTGCTTTGAGGATCGATCAGGTTGATAAGCGAAAACCCAAGCTGCAAGGAAATGATCTGTCCTGCGAACTGAACTCCTGCAAAGACAAGCGAAGCTGCAAGGCCCACAATGACACCGAACAGGATTTCGCTGAAAAACAAGGGCGCAATATCGCCTAGCTGGAATCCGGAGGGAATCGTTTTTAAAGGCAACATGGGCGACAAGGCCAGTGTTGTGACCAACGCGAATACAACGCGGATCTGTGCGGGAATGGATTGATTACTGAAAAATGGAGCACATAGCATAATTCCCGAAACACGCATAAATACAACGGCGAAACGGATAATTTCTGCTATCGAAAAGGAAAGGGACGCCATTTCACTCCGGGTTCAGGCCAGCGCTTGCCATTTTGGGAGCAATCAGCGGGCGAAACGTTCGAGATGCCCATAGAGCTGCGCGGTAAAGGCCAGCAAAATCTTCATCGCCCATGAAAAAGCCAAAAGGAAAGTCACAAAAACCGCAATAACTCTTGGAACAAATGAAAGCGTCATGTCCTGTATAGAGGTAACAACCTGAGTAATACTGATTACGATGCCGACCACCAACGAGACCAAAAGCATCGGCCCGCTTATCATCAATGTGATTTGCAGCGTGTCTCTTGCCAATTTCAATATAAATTCCTGGCTCATATCAAAGGCTCCGGGCGAAACCTGTCCAACTGCATTTACAGCGCTTTAATAAAAGCTCCTGACGAGAGAACCTATGACCAAATTCCACCCATCCACCATCACGAATAGAAGTATTTTAAAAGGAGTTGAGATAACAACAGGCGGGAGCTGCATCATCCCCATGGATAAAAGTACGGAGGCAACCACCATATCAATAATCAGGAATGGGATGAAAAGAACAAAGCCAATGCTAAAAGCCGTCTTTAGCTCCGAAATCATGAAGCTCGGGATGATAATGTTCATGGGCAGGTCGTTCATATTCTGAGGCTTATGCTGCTTGGCAATGTTTAGGAAAAGCGCCAGATCCTTTTCGCGCGTATATTTCAACATGAATTGCCGAAGAGGAATACATGCCTGATCGAGCGCCTGCATCTCCGTGATTTTTCCATTCAGCATGGGCTGGAGGGCTTGTTGATTCACGCGTTCGCCCACCGGCTGCATAATAAAAAACGTAAGGAACAGCGACAGTCCTATCAGCACCTGATTGGGTGGCATCGTCTGGGTGCCTAAAGCCTGGCGCAAGAAATGCGAAACTATGATCAGGCGGGTGAAAGATGTGACTGAAACAAGTATCGCCGGCAGCAGCGACAGGACGGTCATCAGGACAAGTATCTGAAGCGGAGCGGTGAGCCCACCTTTGTTGGCACCACCTCCAATGCGGATCTCCACACCTGAAAAATCTCCGGCGGCATATGCATTCTGAGCAGCCAAACCCGCACAGATAAGAACAGCTGTGAATGCTAAGAGCATCCAGAATTTATTCAGCTTGGCCCTTTTCATGAAATTCAGGCGCATTTATTTATCCACGCTCAAGAGCTTCTCTCAGCTGGCGCATTTTCGTGCGCAAATCTTCCGGCAGCGGGTGCCCAACCTGTGACGTAGAACGGCTCTTTTCTGCTTCAAATAGGTTGCGAAAGTGATTTCGGCTTTCCCTTCTCGGCTCTTTTATCAATTCAGGCTCTGGGCTCTCAATTTCAGAAACCAGCGAAAGCTTTTCCGGCAGTGCAGTAAGAAGATTGATCTGGTGCGCTGTATTTCCTACCAGATATTTGTTGTTTGCCACCTGGATAATGGAAATGGACCTCCTGTCTCCCATGGACAGCGTTTCAATTACTTTAAGGTTTCTTTCCGACGCAGATTTGGTGAAATATTGAGGGGCAAATTTCCTGACAGCGAAATATCCGGCGGCAATAAGGCACAGAACTATTCCAAGCCCGCCGATAGCCCGAAATGTTGGGAATCGAAACTCTTCCACTTGCGGTTCTACAGCCTGCATTGGCAGTGGAACAGGCTCCACAACCGCAACTGCAGCCGCAGGCGCTGGATTCACATTTTCGGTTTTTTTAGGGGCCGCAGCCGATAGAAAACATGCAAACACTAGACAAAAAGCAGTTACAATCAATAACTTCACGACAGGACCTCCTATGTCAGAGTATTGAAATCGGTCAGCCGGATTCCCGTGTTGCCTTCCAGTTCCAAAACTTCACCGAAAGCGATCAATTGTTCATTTGCGAGTATGTCGACGTTTTCCCCAGCCGATTTTGGCAATTCGATAATAGAATTCAGCTGCAGCTGCAGAATATCCCGCACTTTCATATTGCAGCTGTCCAGCTGAATTGTAATTTTTACCGGCACGTTTAAAAAATGGCGCATTTCTTCGATCTTGTTTTCAAGATTCGAATGTTCGGTTGCATTTGAATTTTCAGGCATGGAAATACTCTCAAATTAGAGCTGGACTACAAAATCGACGATGTATACCTCCAGCACTTTCATGCCGGGGGCCTTGGAACGAATACGGGATAGAATTTCCTCCCGCAACTTGTTTTTGCCTTCCGTTGTCATTATTTGTTCCGCTGTCTTTGAACTCAGCAAGGTGATGATGGAGTCCCGTATAGATGCAATAACTACAGCATTTTTTGTTTCCTCTTTAGGCTCTTCCGCAAGGCCGAGTTGGAAAGTAGTTTTTATAAATCGGACCTCTTCCCTGTCCGCAAGGTTCACCAGAAAGGGTTCTAATGCGAGCGTAGCTTTAACTTCTTCCCTCACAGGGCCGCTTCT
>JAHFUH010000774.1 GCA_023265215.1 Acidobacteriota bacterium | reverse complement strand
GGAAAAAGAACTCATCGAGCAAACAAAATCCGATCCCGAAGCATTCGGGGTGATTTTTGATGAATACTATCCCGGGATTTTTGGATATGTTTTGCGTCGCACTGCCAATGTTGAGGTTGCACGTGATATTGCTGCTGAAACTTTTTCCAAAGCTTTCAGAAATTTGTCGAGGTTTCGCTGGAAAAACATTTCGATATCCTCGTGGCTATACAGGATAGCATCCAACGAAATAATCAGTTGTTTTCGACACAAAAAATATGAGCCGGAATCGCTGGATGAGCTTTGCGATGTTGCCGGTTTTGAACACGCAGATTCACGAAACGTTCTCCATGAAATCCAATCAGCCGAACTGGAACTGGAACGGCATAAGGATTTTCTACAAATCCAAAGACTGCTCAGGGGATTGCCGGCCAAATACCAGGAGGTTATAGCTCTCCGTTATTTTGAGGAAAAGAAAATAAAGGAAATCGCTGCCATTTTAGACAAAAACGAAGGAACGGTTAAATCATTGATCTCGCGGGGGCTTGAGCAATTAAGGATTCTCAGCCAGAGAAAAGATCAACTGTAATGCAACCTTTTTTCTTTCGAGCGTTTTACTATTGCAATCATCGAGGAAACTAACGACATGGAAGAGAATGATTTTGGCAAAACACTTGAGGAAATAAAAAAGCCTTCTGCCGTGCTGCCGGAACATCAGCGGCGCTTAAGGCTTACTTATGTCAACGCCAAAAAATCAGCATGGTGGGGAATTCTCTTAATCCTGATCCCCATCACTATTTTATTTATCAGTTTTGGAGTCATGTTTCCGCCTGAATCGAGGTTTGGTCCGTTCTTCGGTGGTATAAGCAAAGCTGAAATTGTTGGCATTCCTCTTCCGGTTCTTATATTCCTCGGAGGCTTGCTTTCAGCTTTAGTTCTCAACCTTTTATCCATCATACATATTAGCCTTGAGAATAATCCTTCGGAGATAGGATTTATAGTTTTCGTTAAGAAGAAATTCTGGAATATTGTTATCGTCCTGGCAATTTTTGCGATAGTGGGATTTATTCTCATAAACCTTCTAGCATTCCAGCGCTCTGGCTGATGAGCTCAGGATGTGCCTACAGATATCCACCACGATGGTGGGTCTAATCACTCGATGACCCATCATGAAGTGCATCGTTGACCGAAGAAATCGGATGAAAGTGCTCAATTTCATTACACATAGAATCAGAGATATCTCGTTAAATCTGATCCTTACAGGTAATTGCAGTCTGTCATGAAATAGGAGATATAGCCCGATGTTCATCCAACGGATGCTCATAATTATTGCCAGCGTATTTGTCTTCGTATCAGTATCTGGATATTCGCAGGATGCAAGAGAATGGCGAGATCCTTCTCCGCATCGTGTGCTATTTGTGACGGTCGAAGATGGCGTCCAATTAGAGGTACTGGACTGGGGCGGTTCCGGCAAAAGCATCATCCTACTCGCAGGCATCCCTGATACAGCTCACGCGTTCGACGACTTTGGCCTCGTGCTCAAGAGCAGTTTTCATGTTTACGGCGTGACCAGGCGCGGCTTTGGTGGTTCCTCTGTCCCTGCTTCCGGCTATGATTTCCCGCGCATGGCGATGGATATCCTACGGGTGATCGATGAACTCCATTTGGATCGTCCGGTGATTGCGGGCCACTCCGCGGCTGGAGAAGAAATGCATATTCTGGGCGCCCGCTACTCGGGAAAAATAGCTGGACTGGTTTACCTCGACGCCGCGTTCAATCGCGCCGATGGATCCGAAGATTATGATTCGGTGGCGCGGATATTGCCTCGTGCGCCGAATCCGCAGGCGAGTGACCTGGCATCCGTCTATGCGCTACAGGCGTTTCAGAAAAGAGTATGGGGGACAGCACAGCCTATGGCTCAAATTCGCGGCCGCTACACGATAAACGGCGACGGGAGCCTGAGTCCAGCGGCAGGGCCCTCGCCTGTCGTTCGGCAGGCCATCACAAAAGCGATGCAACAAACGATGACCGCGTATAATCCGGACCCAATCCGCGTTCCCGCAGTGGCGCTCTATGCCGTACCGAAATCGATTTCTGACCTCATGCGTCCTTGGTATAACGCCGACGATCCCGCGATTCAGGACAACGTGGCAAAGCTGCTAGTGCTCGCGAGAGAGAGCTATGCGCGCCACGCGCAATGGTTTCAAAAACTCGCCCCAGGAAGCAGAGTCGCGGAAATAGCCGGCGACCATTATTTGTTCTTATCCAATCCCAATGAAGTTCTCCGCGAGATTAACACTTTCATGTCAGCCCTCAAATAGCTCCCTTGCTCGTCCGCAGGCTAAATTGCTTTCGTCCGCTACATGCCAATAGATGGAATAAAGGCCCTTTTCAGAAGTGGCTCTCCATCCACCGAAGTGGGTAAATGGTGCCAGGCACCATTTACCCCTTGGTGATTGCTTATTTCACAAAAGAATTGCTTATTGGTGATTTGTGATTTGTTATTTTATGGGTGGCCGGTTGTTGATAAAGGCAGGCGAGGCACTGCTTCACACTCAGGGTGGTCGGCGTGACGGAAACTACTTTCTGCCCGGCTCTGAATGTCTTCCAAAT
>JAHFUH010000773.1 GCA_023265215.1 Acidobacteriota bacterium | reverse complement strand
TCCTTGAGCGTCAGCACCAGCTCCTTTTCGGCTTTATCGCTGAGTCCAAGGATTTCGCGAAGGGCGATCCCGATGTGAGGAATATATTTTTCGATGTAGGACTTTTTCTTCTCTTCATCCACCGCCCGGCGATGCGCGCGGATGTGCATTGATAATTTGCGTCCGCATTCCTGCAGTGCCAGTCGCAGCTCCTTCAGGATTTCCGGATAGCCGGCGACCGCCTCCTTGCTTTCGGAGGTAAAAGGAACCCACACGGACGCAATATGCACGAACAATACGACCGGCCCCATCGGAAGTGCGCCTTTGGACTGGGAAAGCCCATAGCTGCGCCAGTCGATTCCGAGCACAGCCTTAGTTATTGCACATCCGGATTGCTGGTATTGGAGCGGGACGCGGTTGGCGAAGCGCAGAAGGTCCACCAGGTTATCGCTGCCAAGGCTGCCTCCATAGGCCAAACCGACTTCGATCTGGAACGGGTTTCCCCTGTAAACGGACGGCGCCCGCGTGATAGCCGTATAGAAATCCGCTTCAATTTCCTTTTGGAGCCCCGACAGAATTTGATCCTCGCCGATGGGCGACAGGCAGTTGGTAGCCGGGCTCATGATCTTTACGCTATTGATGGCTTTAAAGAGACGCTCGGCTTCGTTTACCACGATCGTGTGTGGGTTGGCGCTGAGATTGAGAGCCGCCGCCTTGCAGATTTCGGCCGCAACGCGACTGCTCACCCGTGAGAAGTCGCGTTGCAGCGCCGCGCTCAGTTGGCGGGCGGGCGTCTCTTTCATCATTCGGATCAGAACGCCTAGTTCCACTCCGTACGGGTGCGGCTTGATCTCATGGGGCTCGGGCGGCAGTGATTCCGAGCCGCGCTGGAGATGCAGAGTTTCCGCGGTGTCCGGAGGAGCGTAGAAAATCTCACAATGAGGATTGGCGATTGCAGTCTGACGAATGTAGTCGTCAACCGAATGCCGACCTTTCTTGTACGTGCCGATCAACTCGATCTCGACCTTCGTTCCGTGCGGCGGTTCCCAGTCTATTACCTTGTCCGTGATGATCTGGGGTGTGTTCTTTCGCGTATCAATCTGAATATCATAGTAATGGGCCGGTTTATCTCCGCCCGTCCGTGACGTGATAGCGATGGATTTGCCCGTGGTCAACAACCCATACATTCCGGCGGCAGAAATTCCAATCCCCTGCTGGCCGCGAGCCTGCTTCAAGGTGTGGAATTTCGATCCATACAGGAGCTTCCCGAAAATTTTCGGGATCTGGGCTTTGACAATACCGGGACCGTTGTCCTCCACGGAGATTCGGAATCGATCTTCGGCGAACTGCTGTATCGTCACCCGCAGCACAGGGAGAATACCCGCCTCTTCGCACGCATCCAGAGAATTGTCCACAGCCTCTTTGACGGCCGTCAGGAGTGCCTTCTGGGGATTGTCAAATCCGAGAAGATGGCGGTTCTTGCTGAAAAACTCCGAAATGGAGATTTCCCGCTGGCGCGTAGCCATGCTCTCGGCGGTCTGACGCGCCCTGGGTTTATCGGCTGCATCCGTGGTTTTATCCAATTCCAATGATGATTGCTCTGGCACGATGACCTCTGGGTTTTAGGAAGGTCAAATAATAGAGAATACATAAGGTCATTTCAAACCCTTAATCGGGATCATCCTGCCGGGAAATAACGGGGTCGGACCATCACAATACCTGTAGAGTCAACAGATACTCCAAAATTAGGCCGTCGGTAAAGGGCTTAGGTGCGTTTTTTGCCCTCTTTTTTGCGAATAAGACCGACAAGCGTCTGAAATAGGAATTTTGTTTTCCACTTAAAAGCAAAAAACGATCGCAGAAATTGAGTTTTAGCTGTTATTCCATCCCTCATTTCGGGATATCATTGTGTGATTAAAGCGGTTATCCCGGTTCGATCCCGGTGCGGTTGAGGCGGTCGGGGTAGTTGGTAATAATTCGATCAACGCCCAGGCTCATCATCCGTTGCATGTCTCGTTCCCGATCAACCGTCCATACGGATACTGTGATGCCATGGTCGTGTGCAGAGCGCACCATCGCCCCGGTAACCAGATCATGGCGGATTGCCAACTCATCGGCGGGAACATTCAAGGTCGTTTGGACCGGGTCTTTCTCTCGTTTGGACATCAGGAGAGCTGTAGTGATGGCACCGTCCAGCGCTTTGACCTTTCCGATGGATTGTTGACTGAATGAGAGTACTCGCGTCCTTTTTTCCATTCCGCATTTATAAATGAGCGAAATAAGCTCCGATTCAAGCGTTGAGGGGTACCGCTCGGGGTCCTTTATCTCAATGCAGCATCCGGCAGGGGATTCATGCAGCAGTTCCAGAATTTCCTGCAGCGTTGGGACCTTCAACCGGGAGAATTGCGGATTCGCCTTTTCAGGATAGGATTTGTTAAACCAGCTTCCGGCATCCAGGACTTTCAGTTCCGCCAGCGTCAGGTCGGACAGCTTTCCTTTTCCATCGGTAGTGCGACGCACATCCGCGTCGTGCATCGCCACGATAGTGCCGTCGCGAAGCATGTGAATGTCTGCTTCGACCCAATCCGCCCCCATTTCAAGGGCTAGCCGATAGGCCT
>JAHFUH010000250.1 GCA_023265215.1 Acidobacteriota bacterium | reverse complement strand
TCTTTCATCGGGCCGACCGGGCTGACTCCTGCCCGCAAATAATCCTGGGGGGAGATTGAGAGAGATTCTGACAATTGCCGACGATACTTCTCACCTTCGAGCTTGAGGATCAATAGCCGGTTCCGGTCGTTTATATGAGCAAGAACCGTCCTTGCAGGCAGAACTTGTTGTACGTGTTGGATGTCCTTCAGGACTTCGGCCGGGTCAATCCCGAAAAAGGCTCCAATCTCCTGTTCACTGAATCCACTCAGATACTGAGAATAGGTTTCTTCAGCTCGCTTATGGTGTGGATACTCTGATCCGTTGCGGTTTAACATAGGTTTCGGCCCCTCCTTTTTAAATCCCCATGGATGTCGTGAATTCTTTCCCATAAGTAGAGGATAAACCGGGTGTGTCAAGTGCCCCCCCGATTTTTCTCTCTTGTAGCGACCACATTATCACTGTCGAATTGAGCAAATATTTCATTCGCAGTAATTTGCGCCGATCACAGAAGTGCATCATGGGCGTCAGAGTTGCGATTTGTGCGGGTCCTGTACCGGTACAGTCAGCACCACATTTTTAGGGAATCGATGTGGAGGATTCCCCGGCAGCCTACTGTGTATTGTTCGAAAAAGTCATGACCAATAGCGATGCCCACCTTGGCCATTTCGACAGAATTCGCGGGTGGGATTCTGAGTGCCGAGGTACAGCTTCCCGGGAAAATGCTTTTGAGCAGACTTCCCTGGTTCATGGCTCCTCGAAATCCAGGATCTCTTGGGCGACCAGCGGGACAAAGACCTCTTTCTCGACCTTCTGCAGTTCCCCCAGCCGGGCACGGACACCGAAAAATATTTCGCCATCGAAATCGATTGTGCGCGGTGTTGCGGGATCGACATCGATTTGTGCTTTTATGAATTTGCTCAGCTCCAGATTCCCCCTCAGAAGGATCCTGTCGAGCTGAGCCTGGCCAAAATCGAGGGAGAGTGCGTGGACTTTGCCTGCATGCAGCATTTCCACCATGGTCGAATATTGGCCTAGACCGAGTACCGTTAGACTGCCAAGCCGGAAATCAGTGAATACCTGATCGACATCCGGCGAAATTCCATCTCGAAGCAGCCGGAGCCCATAATCAGGTTTAAGGTTCTTTGGCGGTTGCCCATTTGATCCGTAAACTCCTCCGTTGCAGCCTACATATCCTTCTTCATCGCCGGTGATGGAATACAAAGTCATTGGGAAGAGCGGTTAAAGATCATTGCCGAGTCCTTGAGCAATTCTTTCGAGATGAGCATGCATGCTGGCATGCCATTGAGCCTTGTTCGTTACTCCAGCCCGGAAGTATTCATCGCCGATTCCGGCGATAATATCCAGGATCTCTGGATCGTTTAGCATTTCCTCACGCGTGGCGCTCGCTGAATCGATCGCGGCGCCGACTTCTGGATCAATTTGTGCAGCAGATACCTTCGGCGGATTGATTCCTACAGGCTCCTCGCTATTAGCAGGAGGAGAGCGATCAATGGATCCATATTTCCGCGATTCATCCAATCCTCGTCGGATCAATCCACCTGACCAACGCTTGAGTTCGTGCGGGCCTCCAGGAATCAGGCTATTTCCGTTTGAATCGCTCATTGCTTGCTCGTCCCATTGATGGCATCCAATTCAATCTGGACTGCGGCAATTCGTCGATCAAGGTCCTGAGCCATTCGCCCAAGCAGATCGACACCTACCCTCTTGGATTCCTCGACGCGCTCTTTAAGTCGAAATAAATCAGAACGCTTTAGCGCCGCAACCTGGGATTCAATAGCGCGTAATCGTTCTTTCACTTGGGCCATTTTCCGGATAATCCGAATTAACTCGGCGGCGATGCCTTCACCTTTGACTGATTCCGGACTGCTTTCCCATTCCTGGAGGATTTGACGAAGGCGCTGGGTGTCGCCATTTTCAAAGGCGATGTTTGCCTCGGTCATGAGCTGTTCGCGCCGGAGCCGCTCAGTCTCATCCTCGGCAAGATCAGGATGGACCTTCTTCGCCACTTCCCGATATAGCCGCTTCAAGTCTTCAGATGGTTTGAACTCGGTTGTTAATGAATCTGCACCGGGTACAGCGGAGCGTTCAGCTGATTCATCAGCCTGCTTTCGGGCCGCTCTTGCCTTTTCCCGGGCAACATCATTTTGTGGATCCCGGACAGCTTTTAGCTCCGCGATTTTTGCCTCAAGTTCATCCAGCATCGCCAAGCGCGATCCGACCGTCCGTAGATAGTGGTTTTCGAACGTGCGAAGATCAATTTCCAGAGTGGCCAAATCGAGTTCATGTTGGGCGAGCTCTTGCTGGAGCTTTTCTAATTCCAGCTTTTTGACTGCCAATTCCCGCTCTTCCGGGGCTTTCCAACTGTTCGCCGTGGCGTTTGAAGGAAGTCCAGTGAGAGATTTATCAGTCCTGCATTGCTGATCGGATTTCATGGCTTCTATCCCGGAATAATACTTTTAGTAATGCAACTACAGCCTATTAGACTACTTATCGTCTGTGGTCTGTGGCTTCAATAGAGACTATTGGTACTGCATCGGAGGCTGCGATGCAGAAGATACGTATTGAACTGGGAAGGAGAATCCGCGAACTTCGGAAAATGCGAGGCTGGTCCCAAGAGAAACTTGGCGAGATTGCTGACCTCCACCCTACCTATGTTGGAGGAATTGAGCGCGGCGAACGGAATGTCGCTTTTGAAAACCTCGCTCATATTGCATCCGCCTTCGGCCTGTCACTCTCACAATTCTTTGATTATCAGAAAAGCACCCATTCCCGGCGCGATGCCCTAAAGGCTGAGCTGATTTCCTCCCTTCAGAAAAGGGACCAGAGTGAACTCAAGCTGCTTTCGGATATTGTAAAAGCCTTTGACGAATGGAAGAAAGCAACGCCAGTTTAAACCTATAAAACCGAGTTGCTGCAGTAGAGACTGCTATCCTTCGGCTGCATAACTCCTGTACCGGTACAGGAAAAAACAGCATTCCGCCCAAACAATCCGGAGTTAATAAAGAATGATCTGTCCGTCAAAGCAGTCGATATTCAAGAGACTCTGTAATATATTCAAATCTCATTGATTGAGAAAATATTCATTCGGCGCAAGGATATGGGATTCCGTTTGCGATCTTGAAGGATCTCCATGTGGCACCCCGCCTATTTATCGGAGCGAATTCGCTGGCCGCCGCAGGTCGATGCAGCTCAGGAAGTAATACTCGATGGCAAATAACAAGCAGAAAGATCCTAAGCAATCTGACAAAGATGGAAAGCACCTTGACGTAGCGGCACTGGAAAGCTGGTTATGGGAAGCCGCCTGTATAATCCGGGGACCGCTGGATGCGCCGAAGTTCAAGGATTATATCCTGCCTTTGATTTTCCTGAAGCGGCTGTCCGATGTTTTCGATGATGAGATCGCTCATCTTGCCAAAGAATTCGGCAATGAGAAAACCGCCGCCAAGCTGGCGGATCAAGATCATAAGCTCGTCCGGTTCTACGTTCCTGTCAAAGCCCGCTGGGCAACGATTGCGCAGAAGACAACCGGCCTGGGAGAGCATCTTACGGATGCGGTACGCGCTATTTCCCGAGAAAATCCGAGGTTGTCGGGTGTTATCGACGTTACCGATTTTAACGCCACCGCTGCAGGTCAGCGGATTGTCGACGATGGACGCCTTTCATCGCTGGTTCAGGTTCTCAACAATTCAGATTATCGGATGGGCCTTGATGATGTGGAGCCCGACATTCTCGGGCGGGCTTACGAATATCTATTGCGGAAATTCGCTGAAGGCCAGGGACAAAGCGCCGGCGAATTCTATACTCCCCGAGAGGTTGCTGTCGTCATGGCCCGCATTCTTGATCCCAAGCCGGGAGAAACGGTTTGTGACCCATGCTGCGGTTCGGGCGGATTGCTGATTAAATGTCATCTGCGATTACTGGAAACGAAGGGCAAGAAGACGAATGGTCGGCTCCAGTTGCCTTCCAACGCGAGCCCGCTCCGCCTCTTTGGCCAGGAGATCAATTCCTCTACGTTCGCCATGTCGCGCATGAATGCATTCCTGCACGACATGGAGGCCGAGATCGCGCTTGGCGATACAATGCACCGACCTGCATTTACCGAGGGTGACGGTCGCCTCCGGCGCTTCGATGTAGTGACTGCCAATCCGATGTGGAACCAGAAGTTTGACCCCTCAACATACGAGAACGATACATTCGAACGATTCAAAGCCGGGATCCCACCCTCATCCAGCGCCGATTGGGGATGGGTACAGCATATGGCAGCATCGCTCGACGACACCGGAAGGATGGCGGTCGTCCTGGATACTGGAGCTGTAAGCCGCGGTAGCGGCAATCAGGGATCCAATAAAGAACGAGATATCCGCAGGGAATTTGTTGATTCTGATTTGGTGGAAGCCGTCCTGCTTCTTCCCGAGAATCTTTTTTACAACACGACTGCACCTGGCATTGTGATGGTAATCAACAAGCGGAAAAGGAAGAAGGGAGAGATCCTCCTTATCAATGCCTCAAAGCTATTTTCCAAAGGTCGCCCAAAAAACTTTCTGGAAGAGAATCACATAGGCCAAATCGCCAAAATTTACCAAGCCTGGAAAGCTGAGGATGCAGTAGCCAATGTAATCAGCAAGGCTGAAGTTGCGAAGAACGACTACAACCTTTCACCAAGTCGGTATGTTTCCACCGGCGGCGAAACTGAAGTCTTACCGCTTGACGAAGCTATCATTCTCCTGCAAGAAGCTGAAGAAGAGGGAGCCAACGCTGATAAGGAATTGGACGAAGTTATAGCAAAACTGGGATTCAAGGAATGGCGTAATGGCTAAAACCAAGAATAAATTGCAGGGTATTCCTATCGGTTTTGACCTTCCCCAAGAGTGGGCACATGCAAGCCTGGAGGCGATTGGAGATTTCATTAATGGTTACGGGTTTAACGCAAATCAATGGGGTGATACCGGCGATCCTATTATAAGAATACAGAACCTAACTGGGACATCAAAATTTTATAACTACTTCGATGGAGTGGTTGATGAGCGGTATCGTGTTCAATCTGGTGATCTGCTTATTTCCTGGTCGGCAAGTCTTGATGCGTTTATTTGGATTGGTCCAAATGCATGGCTTAATCAACATATCTTCAAGGTAGCAAATCTCGTTCAAGAAGTGGACAAGGATTTTCTATTCTATTCTCTCCGTCATCAGATGAGTCGGATCAGAGAAAATGCTCGCGGTTCCACAATGAAACATGTGACGCGTAAGACGTTTCTCGCAACCCGAATTTCTTTGCCGCCACTCGCAGAACAACAAGCCATAGCCCACGCCCTCCGTACAGTGCAACGGGCAAAAGAGGCTACCGAAAAGATCATTGGCGCTACGCGCCAACTCAAGCAGAGCCTCATGCATTATTTGTTTTCCTATGGCCCAGTGCCTTTCTATAAGGCGGACAGTGTGACCATTAATAAAACGGAAATAGGAAACCTACCAGACCATTGGCGAATCGCGCTTTTGGGGGATGAGTCCTCAGTTGGCAACGGCTCTACTCCAAAGCGTTCAGATACTCGCTACTGGGAAGGAGGTACAATCCCATGGCTAACAAGTGCCAAGGTTCATGATAGGACTATCAATGCCGCCGACGAATTTGTTACTGAAATAGCTCGAAAAGAGTGCCATCTTCCTTTGGTTCCCAAAGAGAGTTTGGTCATTGCCATAACGGGGCAAGGAAAGACGCTTGGGAACGCTGCATCCTTAAAGATTGATGCCTGTGTCAGTCAGCACCTTGCATATATTAAATTCAGTACCAGTCATCTTTTACCCGAGTATGTCCTCGCTTATCTTCGCTCTCGATATGACGAACTCCAATCAGTAAGCCGATCAGGCGGAAGTACGAAAGGAGCGCTTACTTGCAGCTATCTCAAGTCTCTTTGTTTTCCTGTCCCTCCATCTGCCGAGCAATGCAGGATTGTCGAATTTCTATCTGCGCTGGAAAATAAGCAAACGGTTGAAGAAAGAAAACAATCTGCGCTCGATGGCCTATTCAAATCGCTGCTTCACGGTCTTATGACTGGCTTAATTCGACTGCCGGAATTTGCAGCGGGAAGCGCAAAATGAGCGAATCAACACAATCGTCAGGCCGCCCGGTTACATTCGATCAGCGATACCGCCTCTATCTCGACGAGTCCGGCGATCATGTTTTCAATAAGCTCGATGACCCGAGCCATCGATATCTCTGCCTCCTCGGATGCTGGTTCCGTAATCCTGACTACCTTGCCTTCCACGATCAGCTTGAAAAGTTTAAGAAGGAACACATCCCTCACCATCCGGATGAGCCGCCAATCCTGCATCGTGAAGACATAATAAATCGGCGCGGCTATTTCACGCACCTTCAAGATTCGAGTAAAGCTACGGCATTCGATGATGCCTTGCTGCAAATTGTCCGTGAAGCTCAATTCCGCGTTGTTGCGGTTGTCATCGACAAGCTAACTCTCCGACAAAAGCATTGTGAGGGTGCGGCGCATCCTTATCACCTTGCGATGGGATTCATGCTGCAACGATATTGCGGTTTTCTGAATCACATCAATCGCCGCGGTGATGTCCTGGCTGAGAGCCGAGGAGGCCGTGAAGACCGGCTTTTGAGCGACTCCTACGCGCGTGTCTTTTCACAGGGGGTATGGGTTACCGGCGCGGAAAACTTTCAAGAGGCGCTGACCAGCGGACAATTAAAGATAAAGAAAAAGAGTGCGAATATTGCTGGGCTCCAGCTTGCCGATTTGCTGGGTCATCCGGTACGTCAGGCAATAATCCGAGAAGAATATCATCTATCAGAACCATTGCGACCTTTTGCAGAACGCTTAATGCCAATAGTGGAAATCAAATACAACCGGCATCTATACGATGGGAGAGTTACAGGATATGGGAAGGTGTTCTTTCCAAAATGAAAAAGCCCCTTTTCGGGGCTTCCTCACGCTCGCCCATGCGGGCGATCCAACTCCAGTAACCTGGATTGAGTACATTATAACCATCTGTAATATTTTTTCAAAACAATTCCGAAATGTGCAAGCTATTGACGGCGGTGCCGCGAGAGGAGATTCTCGATGCCGCTAGGGACTGAATCCACCGCCGTCCAACGCCCGTTCATTCGATATGCAGTTGAGGCCGGCTGGACGTATTTATCCCCCGACGAGGCTCTTAATCTGCGGCGCGGAATTGCAAGCCCGGTTCTTGATTCTGTTTTGATCGACCAGCTTCAGCGATTGAATCCGGCGACGGTTGACCAGCAACGCGCCGAGGACGTTGCCAAAAAATTGGTGAGAGTGAGACCGAATGTTGAGGGCAATCTTACTGCATGGGAATATCTCAAAGGGCTCAAGACGGTTTTCGTGGAAGCGGAACGGCAGGAACGGAATATCCGGCTGCTTGATCCGGCAAACGTCAGAAATAACCAGTTCCATGTCACCGATGAGTTTACATTCAGTAACGGAACGCCACCCGATATCCGTACTGATATCACTTTTTTTATAAACGGAATTCCGGTCATTGTCACCGAAACCAAAGCTGCCACGCATACCGAAGGCATCTCCGAGGCGTTCGACGATATTCGGTATTACCATCAGAAGGCTCCCGAACTCCTCGCTATTGCTCAACTGCATTCAGTCACCCACCTGATTCATTTTTTCTACGGAGCCACCTGGAATCTATCCCGGAAGGGGCTATTCAACTGGCGGGATGAACAGGCAGGCGATTTTGAGACCCTGGTGAA
>JAHFUH010000772.1 GCA_023265215.1 Acidobacteriota bacterium | reverse complement strand
AAATTCGACTCGAGTTGTGAATATCGCCCGATCGGACGGCCTTTTCCATCTTGAGACAAGCCGTTCCACAATCCGGGCCAGGAACCTGATCAACTGTTCCGGGCTTTTTGCCGACAGGGTGGCTCAACTGATGCGGCTCCGTCCCAACGTTGCTCTCATACCCTTTCGCGGCGAGTACTATTCTCTGAGACCCGATTGCGGCCTGGTTCGCGGATTGATTTACCCTGTCCCCGACCCTGAGTTTCCCTTCCTGGGCGTTCACTTCACAAAAAGAATTTTGGGAGGATACGAAGCCGGGCCTAACGCCGTTCTGGCCTTTGCCCGTGAGGGATATAAACTATCGGATATAAGCGTGAAGGATCTCGCAGCAATGTTCGGGTTCCCGGGATTTTGGGCAATGGCTCGCCGGTACTGGCGGACCCAGGCTTACGAGCTTTACCGGTCGATCAGCAGAAGGGCTTTTCTTCAAGCGCTGCAAAAGCTGGTACCGGAGTTGCGGGATGGGGATCTGCAGCCCGGAGGATCCGGCGTCCGCGCTCAAATCGTGACGGCGGAAGGATCGCTGGTGGATGATTTTCTGATTGCCGAAGCTCCCAATGCAATCAACGTTCTAAACGCGCCGTCTCCGGCGGCAACTGCTTCCATTGCAATCGGGCGCCATATTGCAAGCTTGGCCGCCAAATCATTTTAGGCTCCCCGTTCAAGATTATACGATTTCAACCCTGAACGGGGAACCCTGAACCTTGAACCCCTATCCGTGACAGGTATGGCAGTTCTGCAGGTTTTGCATGTGATGGCAGCCGGACTGGAAACAAAATCCCAGATCTTTTGGTTTGACCACCGTCGATTTATCAGTTAGGGGTATGACATGTGGGGTGTGGCATTCGGTACATTCAGGTATGTCCTGTGCATCGGCATGTGGAACATACTGATGAGGAGTGACGGTCTCGCCGCTGGCCGCTTTATAACCTTTGGTTTTTTCGCGGAGCTTGTCGTAGGCACCATGACATCCGAGGCATTTTTCTTTAGCAATCTTATCCGTCTTGGCTTCCTGCGGCGCAGAGATGCCTGCCACAGCTAACATTCCCAGCACAAGCACTAGAGTCAACAAAGTCAACAGCAGGATAAATCTTTTTCCCATAAGCAACCTTTATCAGAGCGCGGGCACTCCGCCCGCAAATTTGAGCCGCGGAGCGGCAATCAGATAATAGCCGGGGGCTCGCAAACTCGCCCCCGGAAAGTGTTACCCTCGAAGACGCCCCAGAGGGGCATGAGCGCCAAGTTAAGTGGCATTTCCGGAGCGCCGAAGGCGCGGCGCAGCAAAGCCCAGGGTGAAGGAGCACGCGGTAGCGGGCTCCGAAACCCTGGGTACAGAAGGGGATGTACAAAGAGCCCTGGAAGGGCGGCACAGTCGGCTTGTGTCGCCCTTTCAGGGCTCTTTTCCTTCCGCGTCCTTACACCAGGGCTTTGGCCGCTTTGCGGCCTCGCCCTGGGCTTTGCTGTGCCGCGCTTTCAGCGCTGGGACATGACATCTCTTAGCTTGACGCTTATGCCCAGAGGAGCGAAAAATTTATTCACCATTCCGATCGTAATTGATCCCGGCCAATTGCTGATAGAATTGATGGCGTGCCCGAACGTCTTCCTGCGCCAATTGCAGCAGCCGTTTCGCCTCCTCAGGCTGGCTGAGAGTCAGCATCTTGTACCTGGTCTCGGAGTAGATGTAATCCTTGACCGGAATCGAAGGAGGCCTGGAATCCAGGACAAGAGGATTCTTTCCTTGCTCCGCCAGGCGAGGATCGTATCGATAGAGCAGCCAATGGCCGCTGTTTACTGCCGCCTTTTGTTGTTGCATTCCCTTTGTCATATCGATCCCGTGGGCAATGCAATGGCTGTAAGCAATAATGAGCGACGGTCCGTTGTAGGATTCCGCATCAAGGTAGGCCCGAATTGTCTGGGCGTCATTCGCACCCAACGCTACAGTCGCGACATAGACCGATCCATAATTGATGGCGTGCAGCCCAAGATCCTTCTTGGACATGGGCTTCCCGGCGGCGGCGAATTTTGCGACCGCCGCGCGCGGAGTGGATTTCGACATCTGTCCGCCGGTATTGGAATAGACTTCCGAATCGAGGACAAGGATGTTTACGTTCTTGCCTGAAGCCAAAACGTGATCCAAACCGCCGTACCCGATATCATAAGCCCAACCGTCTCCACCAAGTATCCACACGCACTTTTTGACGAGGTAGTCGGCGAGACTGATCAGGTTTTTTGCATCCTGCGACTGGGACCCATTCAACTTGTTTTTGAGAGCCTGCACTCTCTGCCTCTGCTCATAAATTCCCACTTCGTCCGTTTGCTGCGCGTTCAGAAGTCCGGCAACAAGTTCGTCGCCCAATTCAGAACTCAGCTTTTTAAGCAATTCCTGGGCTGTCTGGGTGTGTTTGTCGACCGTCAGGCGGAAGCCCATGCCGAACTCAGCATTGTCTTCGAAAAGAGAATTGCTCCAGGCCGGGCCTCGACCTTCCTTATTGAAAGTGTACGGAGTCGTCGGCAGGTTGCCCCCGTAAATCGAAGAGCATCCCGTAGCGTTTGCGATCAGGG
>JAHFUH010000771.1 GCA_023265215.1 Acidobacteriota bacterium | reverse complement strand
GCATACGCATCTCAAGGCCAATTCAATAGGGCAATTGCAGAATATCAAACAGCATTGCAGCTAAAGCCCGATTATGCAATGGCTCATTATAATTTTGGTATTGCATACGCATCTCAAGGCCAATTCGATAGGGCAATTGCAGAATATCAAACAGCTTTACGACTAAATCCGGATCTCACAGATGCTCATAATAATCTTGGTGCTGCATACGCATCTCAAGGCCAATTCGATAGGGCAATTGCAGAATATCAAACAGCTTTACGACTAAATCCAGATCTCCTGGAAGCTCATTTTAATCTTGGTATTATATACGCATCTCAAGGCCAATTTGATAGGGCAATTGCAGAATATCAAACAGCATTACGGCTCAATCCCGATGACGCACAAATACGCCAGCATCTCAATGATATTCTTTCAAGACCGCGATGAGACGTATTGCATTGAAGGATTGGTTGTGCTCCACTGTTTTCCGCGGACCATTTAAAGCCATAGCTAAACTTTGAATAGAAAACGCTTGATAAGAATTATGGCCAGGTACGGCAATTGAGATTTGCGCGGATAATCGCGGACAATTGCCCATACCCTCGAAGGTTTCAGCCAGAACCGCATAAGTCCCCAGCGGCGAATCCTATTGACTTCCTTGTCACTGAGGTCCGTGAGATTGGAAAAACCGGAAGTCATGTAGTTGTTGTTGAAATCGTTGACGACCGGTTTGCCCATCTTCTTGGCAAGCTCCGCAAGTTCCGTACCTTCATAAGGGTTCACCATGAAGAAATGCGCCGCATGAAGCTGCGACCGAACCGCAAAGTCGATGGTAGTCCGCAGTTCCTCCCGCGTTTCCGAAGGGAATCCCAACATGAAGAGACCCTGACAGAAAATCCCCTCTTTGCGCGCAAGCGCAATATTGCGATTGATTTTCTCCAGCTGGATATTCTTGCGGATCATTTTCTGCAGCCTGGGAGAGGCCGTTTCTACGGCAAATGACATGAAGACTGCCCCTGCGCGACGGGCCTTGGCAAAGAACTCCTCGTCGGCGTGATCGCCGCGAAATGCGTTGGGTAGGGTGAAGTGGATCTTCATGCCGCTTTCGGCGATCAAGTCAAAGATTCGTTTGGCCCTGGGCAAGTCACAGTTAAAGATGTCGTCAACAATCTCGAACTCGCGCACGCCATAAGTGTCGTGGAGCATCTTAATCTCGGCTAACACGTTTTCAGGCGAGCGGGCTTGAAAGCCTTTACCAAAAATCTTGTGGCAGTAAAGACACTGATAAGGACAAGCCCGGCTTGTAAAAAGAACCACGTAATTACTGTTGCCGTACCGGCTCATCCGGACGAACTTCCGATAACGCGGGATGTCGATGAGGTCCCATGCCGGGTATGGCATGGCATCAAGGTTCTCGATATAGCGCAGGCGTGGATTCACATGGATGGAACCGTTCTCCCGCCAAGCCAAGCCATCAATTATGTCAACAGAACCGTGCGTCCGGAGCGCCTGACTCAGGTCGTCTGTAGTCAGTTCTCCTTCACCGATGACGGCGTAATCGATATGCCTATCACCCATCACCTGGTTTGTGTAAGCCGACGGATGCGGCCCGCCGGCAACAACGGGTAGATCGGGCCGAACCTCCTTAGCAATGGCAGCGACTCGATGCAGCCCATCGGATTCAAAAGTCAGAGCGCTGATGCCCAGCCAGTCGGGACGATAGTTTCGGATTTCCTGCCCGAGGTTTTCGTAGGTTATCCTTGCCGGAGACATGTCAATGATTCGCACGTCGACACCTTCCCGACGGCGAAGGTAGGCCGCCAAGTACATCATCCCCAGGGGAGCCATTAGGGTCTCTGTATTCAGATTTCGATAAGGCCTAACCAGGAGTATCCGATATCGGTCATTCATCTGATTGCACCCCGTATGCTGTGGCTGACTTGCATTTCTCACGAGGTTTCTACCGGGGCGGCAAATCCGGGCATGTCTGCAATGCTGCCCCCCTCGGGCACCTCGACGTACTATCAACGACGCATGCTACGCACTGGGCCGCGCAGCTCGTATTCGAATGACCCTTTATCCGTGACATGACTGTTTTTCTACAAGAGAAACCATGTGGCAGCATTCTTGCAGAATAGCGCAGGAAATGCAACATCCGGGAGACACAAGAGTGCAAACGAAAGTGAGAGTCAAAAAAAGAATTGGTTATTTGTGATTGGCGAATGGCTATTTGTCATTTTTCTAAAAATTGAAGGGAATGGCCCCGGCCGTCCAGTAAATAACAAATCACCATTCACCAATCACAAATGACAAAATATTTTTTTAGCGCATCCTTATCCGATTTGATGTTAACTTTGAAAGGCCGGCTTAAAAATTGTCTATATGCCACGAGCCCAACCATATTCCACGCCGAATATGGAATCTCGCTTGGTCCGGCTGCTGACTCTCACGTCCGTTTGCACCCGAGACACAATAACAATACTGCATGCAAATGATCTGTCTAGGAGCCTGTCTGAGAATAAGCCTTTCATAGCCCTGCCGGCAATATAGGCTGCCTTTAGCTATTTCATAAGCTGTCGATTATTTTTCGGCGAAAATAAAAATGTGGATTTTGGAAGT
>JAHFUH010000249.1 GCA_023265215.1 Acidobacteriota bacterium | reverse complement strand
CTGCCCGCCCGGCGCTCGCGCCAGAATGTGAATTTATTTCTGCGCAGGCCCTTAGTGTCCTACAAGCTGAAGGCTGATTGCTGAGAGCTGAGAGCTAAAGGCATCGGTGACTGTTACTACTCAAATACTTTTTCAAGCTTCTGGTAATTCGAGTGCAATGCTTCCACCGCGTCCTTGATTGTTTTTTCTGCTTTCGACTGAACAGCGGCCTGGAGTCCATCCACTGATTTTGACAGATCTGCCCTGGCAGATGTGAATTCCTTCTGCCTTTGTTTCAATCGTTCCGGCAAAGCAGCCGAGTTCAAAGCGGCCATCTTCTGCTTCAGTTCGAGGGCGGAAGACTGGATTTTCTCCCTGTCATTCTGCTGCAGGTAATGGTGATAAAGCATATAGAGGACGGCGTGGAATTCGTCGATTTCCTTCATAGCCGGCCGTGTAACCCGCATGAGAGCTTCGAATTGACCATGCAGTTTTTCAGCGGCAGCCAACAATTTAACGTCATCTTTCGAAGCGGCCGCAGCAGCATATTCCAATCCTGCATTCTGCAGGTTCTTCACGCCTTCATCCCATGCAGCCTTCTTGTCTCTCAAAATGCCGGGAAGCGGCGCGGAGGCGACGGACGCAATTCCTTTGTTTACGTCCGGGACCAGCTGACGCAGCATGGATGTATTTTTCTGGGGCCACGCTTCGTGCCAGATTTTGAAGATGACTTCGTGAAAAGAATCCAGCGCCGGCACTTCCGCAGTTGCTTCGGCAGGTCTTTGCGCATACGCTGAAATACATGGAAAGCACAAGAACAGAATGGCGATCCTCAGTCTCATAGAACCTCCAGAGTCCAATAACATCGGTGCTATAATGTAACACTTTCCAAAAGAGTTAATGGAGGGAAAATGGCTGCTATGAACTTTGTTTTTGTGGGCCTCAACGGTTCCGTCGCAGCGCTGGACCGATCGACGGGAACTCTCATCTGGACGACCAAGCTGAAAGGCAGCGATTTCGTAAATATAATGCAGGCAGAAGATGAGCTTTTCGCAGCTGCCAAAGGTGAAATATATTGCCTGGACCCTGCAACAGGCCAAATCCGATGGAAGAATCCTCTGAAGGGAATGGGGCTGGGCCTCGTTTGCATTGCCATGCCGGGATCGCAGGGAAATCAAGCCGCAGCGATGAAACACAAACGTGAACAGGAAGCAGCCGCCGAAGCCGGCGCAGCAGCCGCAGCCGGGGCTTAGCGCCATAAGCAGCCAGAAGCCGGAAGCCAGAAGCCGGAATAAATCATTCAGAGGAATTTCGGTCCAAAACCTTGATCTCTTAGCGGCGTTTTCACCGCTAACTGTCCGGCTTCTGGCTTCCGTTGTTCAAAGCTGCAGGAGTGTTGAAAAAACGCCACAGTTTCCACGGAATTTCACGGATCCCAAAAGCCGTGAAATCCATGGAATCCGTGGCGTTTTGTTGTATATTGCAATTCTCATAAGCCAATCGCCATAAAGGAGGTCGCATGTTCTCGCGAAGACAGGTTTTAGCGGCAACGGGCGCGGCTTCTCTCTGGTCCGCTATCCGGCATTCCGTAGCGGCGCCATCCATTCCACAATTGGAGAAAACGCCCACTTCCGCAAAGGCATTTGTACGCATGGGAGGTACACCCACTGCATTCGCACTTCATTCCCAGGCGGCCATGGGGGGTTCGCAGCCTTTCGACATAGTCGAGCATTGCCAAAGCTTGAACCTGGCAGGTGTTCAGACAAATCCTCCGTCTACTGAACCGGAGGCGATCAAGGCATTTCGACAGAAACTCGAAAAATACAGCATGCATCTTGTTTGCGACCCCCGGCTGCCGAGGCAGGATTCCGACGTCGCCGCTTTCGAAACTCAGATCAAAGCGTTCAAGGAGGCGGGAGCTGTCGCATGCCATGCTGCATTGACGGGAAGGCGTTATGAGGACTACACAACCTTCGAGCCTTTCAAGCAGATGTTTGAGCAATGCAAAAAATCGGTGGAATTGGCGGAGCCGATTTTGCGCAAATATAAAATGAGACTCGGGATAGAGAATCACAAGGGCTGGCGCTCACCCGAGCAGGCAAACTGGCTGAAACAACTCGGCAGCGAGTGGGTGGGGGTCTGCCTTGATTTCGGCAACAACATTTCTCTATGTGAAGAACCCATGGAGACTTGTCGGGCTCTGGCGCCCTATACCGTGTTCGCGCACATCAAAGACATGGCGGTCGAAGAATATGAAGACGGATTCCTTCTTTCCGAAGTTCCCATGGGTGAAGGCATCCTTAATTTAAAAGAAATGGTTCAGATGCTGCGCAAAGTCGATCCGGGAATGATCTTCGACCTGGAAATGATCACGCGCGATCCGCTTAAAATTCCGGTTTTCACTTCAAAGTACTGGGTCACATTCGACGATTCCTACAGCCCGCTCCCGGGACGGGATCTTGCAAGAGTTCTGGGCATGGTCAAGAAGAACCGCCCGAAGGCACCGCTGCCTCGAATCACGGGACTCGCGCGCGAAGCGCAGGTTAAGCTGGAGGATGAATACAACTCGAAGTGCATCGCATACGCCCGGCAAAATCTCGAGCTATAAGAAGGAGCAGAAAATGAAAGTTGGTTTTGTTGGTTTGGGAATAATGGGCAAGCCGATGGTCCGCAATCTGATCAAAGCCGGCCATCAGCTGTCTGTGTTTGACGTCAACCCTGAATGTGTGGCCGAAACAGCCGCTGCGGGTGCCACAGCCTGCAAGTCTGCCAAAGAAGCCGCCGCAAAATCGGAAGCGACCATCACGATGGTTCCGGATGGACCGGAGGTTGAAGCCGCCATCATGGGACCGGAAGGCGCTCTCCAGGGCGCGCAAAGGGGAGCTCTTATTATTGACATGAGCTCCATCAGTCCGCTGGTTGCACAAAAAGTCGGCGCCGCCTGCGCCGCCAAGGGGGTAGATTTCCTGGACGCGCCCGTAAGCGGTGGCGAGCCCAAAGCAATGGACGGAACCCTTGCCATCATGGTCGGCGGCAAGGAGGATGTTTTTAAAAAAGCCCAACCTCTGTTTCAGGCAATGGGATCCAGCGCGACTTTAACGGGTCCCGTCGGCGCCGGCAATGTGACAAAACTGGCCAACCAGATTATGGTTGCTGTCAACATCGCTGGAATGGGAGAAGCGCTGGTACTGGCCACCAAAGCAGGCCTCGACCCTGAAATAGTATTCAATGCCGTCAAAGGAGGGCTGGCGGGAAGCGCCGTGTTGAATGCGAAGGCCCCGATGGCGATCTCGCGCAATTTCAAACCGGGATTCCGGATCCGGCTGCATCAGAAAGATCTGCGCAACGCATTGCTCGCAGCGGAATCAATGAAGGTATCGCTGCCATTCACAAGCCTGGCCCAACAGGTTCTGATGGCGCTGATGAACAACGGCCGCGGAGATATGGACCACTCCGCCATCGCAACATTCATTGAGGATATGGCAAAGGTGGAAATTAAAAAGCCTTGAAGCCAGAAGCAGAAGCCGGAAGCCAGAACAAAACTGCTGTTGGCAGGGTAATGGAATTTGAACGATAAAACCTATCTGGATTGGATCGTTAATAGCACGAAGACCGGATGGTGGAATGATTCGGCGGATCCGGTTGAATTGCAGCTCGGCCTGGATCGCGGTGCAATCGGAGTTACCACCAATCCTTATCTGACCAATCTCGCGGTTGTGAAGAATAGGGATTTGTGGGCGGCGGACATGGATCCCCTTCTTGCCGGGAAGTGGAGCCCTGAGCAAAAGGCCGAGGAATTGACGCGATTAGCCGTGTGTCGGGCCGCGTCAATGTATCGGCACATTTACGAGAGAAGCGGCGGGAACGAAGGATTCGTCTGCGCGCAGGTGAATCCTTCCCGCGCCGGCGAGCGCGAACCAATGCTCGAAATGGCCCGCCGCTTCCATGCATGGGCGCCGAACATTGCGGTCAAGTTGCCGGCGGTCTCTGCCGGACTCGATGTCCTGGAAGACTGCATTGCAGAGGGGATCACGGCCACCGCAACCGTGAGCTTTACCGTTCCCCAGGTCATCGCAAGTGCTGAACGATGCCGCGCAGGCATCCGTCGAGCAGCGAGCAAAGGCGTGACGCCGGGCAAGTGCTTTTCGGTGATCATGATCGGCCGGCTCGATGATTACCTGCGGGAAGTGGCTCAGGACAACCGGACAGGCGTAAACGAGTCGGATATTCGCCAGGCCGGGCTGGCAGTCACCAGGCGGGCTTACAGGATCTATCGTGAGCGCCGGTATGAATCCACCCTCATGGTGGCGGCTTTGAGAGGAGCCTACCATCTCACTGAACTTGCCGGCGCCGAGCTTTTAATGTCGATTGTCCCTGCCGCCCAGGAATGGTACATTACAGGCAATCCCATCCGTGAGGAGAGGATAGATCATGAAATAGCGCCTGGTGTATTGCAGCGGCTTCTAAAGATTCCCGAATTTAGAAAAGCATATGAGCCTGATGGAATGACCCCGGAAGAATTCATTTCCTATGGTGCGACACAACGCACCCTCAGCCAATACGTTGAAGCCGGATGGAGGCTATTGGAAAATTATAGGGCGGAGTCTTGAGGAACACTATGCACAAATTGATTAGCGTCACCACCCTCATCCTGATAGGCATTTCCCTTGGCTGGAATTTTCATTCAAAATGGATGGACAGGCGCGCAGCCCTTCTCAAAGAGGAAAAAAAGGCGGCCCAGGAAGAGGAACAAAAGGCGGCCCAGGATCGCGTTTTCGCGAAAACATACGGAGGAAACAGCCTCACCATATTGGGATTCTATGCCAATCCCGGAACAATCCACGCTGGCGAAAAATCGCAGCTTTGCTATAGCGTCAATAATGCAGATACCGTTCGCATCGAACCACCCGTCAAGTATGTCTGGCCCTCCCTCAGCCGCTGCGTTGATGTCACGCCGAAAAAAGAAACTGTCTACAAGCTCATCGCCAAGGACGCAAGCAGCCAAACGCAAACCGCCACCACCACAGTCAAAGTAGAGTGATTTTCACTCTCGCACCAGTGGTTTGTAATGAATACGATGAGGCTGATCAGCGAGCGCACCCAACCGGCGCTTCCGGTCCGCCTCGTAGTCCTGGTAGTTCCCTTCAAACCACACAACCTTCGAATCGCCCTCGAATGCCAGAATGTGAGTGGCGATACGGTCCAGGAACCAGCGGTCGTGGCTGATTACGACGGCACATCCTGCGAAGGACAGGAGGGCATCTTCGAGCGATCGCAGAGTGTCTACATCGAGATCATTGGTAGGCTCGTCAAGCAGCAATAAATTTCCGCCGCTCCTGAGAACTTTTGCCAGGTGAACGCGGTTGCGTTCTCCGCCCGACATATCTTTCACGCGCTTCTGCTGGTCCGAACCTTTAAAATTAAAGGCCGCGGCATAGGAACGCGCAGGAATTTCGCGTTTCCCCAGGAGTACAACATCGCGACCGTCTGCAATCTCCTCCCAGACCTGTCGTTCACCGTTCAATGTATCGCGACTCTGATCGACATAAGCGATTTTAACCGTCTCTCCGATCCGGAGAGCGCCTCCATCCGGCTTTTCCTCGCCAGCGATCATGCGGAACAGCGTGGTCTTTCCTGCCCCGTTCGCGCCAATTACGCCCACAATGCCGCCAGGCGGCAGCTTGAATGAAAGGTCGTCAATAAGCAGTTTATCGCCATATCCCTTGCGAAGGTCGGACGCTTCAACAACGAGATCTCCCAGCCTCGGCCCGGGCGGAATGTGCAGATCCGTGGCCTGGACCCGCTTTTCTGCTTCCATCTCTTCGGCGAGCAGATTTTCATAGGCGGTGAGACGCGCCTTGCCCTTGGCCTGCCGGGCCCGCGCAGACATCCTTACCCACTCCAATTCTCTCTGGAGCGTGCGCCGGCGTGCGGACTCCTGCTTTTCTTCGGTCGCAAGGCGGGCCTGCTTCTGATCGAGCCAGGAGGAGTAGTTCCCTTCCCATGGGATTCCCTCGCCGCGGTCCAGTTCCAGTATCCAGCCCGCAACGTTATCAAGAAAATACCGGTCGTGAGTGATGGCGACCACTGTGCCGGGATAGTCTTTTAAAAATCGCTCAAGCCAGGCGACAGATTCGGCGTCCAGATGATTGGTCGGCTCATCGAGCAGCAGCAGGTCCGGGCGTTCCAAAAGCAGGCGGCAAAGAGCGACGCGTCTGCGCTCGCCGCCGGAAAGCTTCGCAACCTGGGCATCGCCGGGGGGAAGCCGCAAAGCATCCATTGCTATTTCAATCGTTCGATCAATCTCCCAACCATTGCAGGCATCGATGGCATCCTGAACTCTGGCCTGCTCTGCAAGCAGTTTATCCATTTCTTCAGGAGGCATCTCCTCGGCAAAGCGCTCGTTTATCCGGTCAAAGGCTTCGAGCAGATTTCGTGTGGATTGAACACCTTCTTCCACATTGCCGAGCACATTTTTCCCCGGATCCAGCTGAGGTTCCTGCGGGAGGAATCCGACCCTCACCCCTTCTGCCGGCCAGGCTTCCCCTAAAAAGTCTTTAATGACACCAGCCATAATTTTCAATAATGTGCTCTTGCCCGCACCGTTGGCTCCAATCAGCCCGATTTTTGCCCCCGGGAAAAACGAAAGCCAGATTCCCTTCAATACTTCCCGGTTCGGCGGATAAACTTTACGCAAATCCTTCATTACATAGATATACTGATTCGCCACGCAGGTTCTCCTTAACGATCAATAACAAAATAAAAAGATAGCATGAGAGGCGCCTCTCTTTTTAATTAATCGTGGTCGTTGATGTGGAAATGCTCGTAGGCATGGACGTATTAGGCTATCTATGGCTTAATTGCGGAAAAACCGTCAACGTCAACGATATACGTCCGCCAAACAACCGAGCGCTTTGCGTTGAAGTGGGATTTGCTTTTGAAGTTGAGAAAAGTCCAGCTGAGGAGTAATAAAATATTGGAGAAATTATGAAAGCACAAGTTCTACAGCATGTTGGCTTTGAAGGTCTCGGAAGCATTTCTCAGTGGCTCGTGGATCAGAAAGCGATAATCGCCTACACTCGTTTTTTTGAGGCCGATCCGTTACCGCCCCCAGGTTCCGCGGACATGATCATTGTTATGGGCGGACCGATGAGCGCAAACGACGAGGAAAAGTTTCCCTGGCTCAAGTCAGAGAAGCAATTTATTCGCGATGCAATTATCCTCGGTATTCCTGTTCTTGGAATTTGCCTGGGAGCACAGCTTATCGCCAGTGCTATGGGCGCCGCTGTATTTCGGAATCCGGTCAAGGAAATCGGATGGTTCCCTGTTCGATCCACGCCGACGGCTGAAGGATGTTTTGAATTGCCAAAGGAATTTATGCCATTCCACTGGCATGGCGAGACTTTCGAACTGCCTGCGGGCGCGGTGAGGCTTGCGAAAAGCGATGCCTGCGAAAATCAGGCGTTTCAGATCAATCGAAATGTCCTCGGCCTCCAATTTCATCTTGAGACAACTTTCGAAAGTGCATCGGCGATCCTTGAGAACTGCCGGGCTGAAATTGTGCAGGGTCCTTATATTCAAAGCGAAATCGAGCTTTGCTCCGTCCCCCTTTCTTCCTACCAGGCAATCAATTCTGTGATGAACAACATCCTGTCGTATCTAGCCCGGATTATTCATGAAGGTTCGTAGCGAGGCGGCGCAGAAGGGCATGGATACAAGGCGCGCGACGAGAGGATTCCGCAGGCGTACTCGACAGTACGTCGAGGAATCCGACCGAGCGCAA
>JAHFUH010000248.1 GCA_023265215.1 Acidobacteriota bacterium | reverse complement strand
TGCCTGGAAGCCCAGGCTTTCCCAGACACGCCCAATAAGCCGCAATTTCCGTCTGTGACGCTCCTGCCCGGACATATTTATGGTCAGACTACCATTTATCAATTTTCGACTAAGTAACGTTTACAGGAGATCTTATGAGCGTCTTGCATCCCATTGATTGGATTGTGATCGTTGCATATTTCGGAGTGATTGCGGGAATTGTGGTTTGGGTTGCGAAAAAACAAAAGAAGACTTCGGACAGCTATTTCCTGGCAGGAAGAGAGTTGGGCTGGTTCGTGATTGGGGCATCGATTTTTGCCTCGAATATCGGTTCCGAGCATCTGGTTGGATTGGCTGCATCGGGTGCAACGGACGGAGTTGCAATGGCGCATTACGAACTCCATGCCTGGTGCCTGCTGGTTCTGGCATGGGTCATGGTGCCTTTTTACATGCGTTCGAAAGTATTCACGATGCCGGAATTCCTGGAGAGGAGATTTTCTCCCACTGCCCGCACCGTCCTTTCCGTGATTTCCCTGGTGGCCTACATTTTGACGAAAATCGCCGTGGGGATTTATGCCGGTGGCGTGGTGTTTGCGGTTCTCCTGCCCGACCTGAACTTGTGGGGGCTGGATAGCTTCTGGATCGGCTCTTTCCTGGTTGTCGTGATTACCGGCTTGTACACAATCGTGGGCGGCATGACGGCTGTTGCCTATACAGAGGCAATGCAGACGATCGTATTGATAATTGGGTCGGCTCTCGTAACATTTTTCGGGCTGCACGCGCTCGGCGGTTGGTCGGAACTCAGGCACATTGTTCCTTCGGACATGTTCAACCTGTGGAAGCCAATGGTTCCATCCGGGTTTCAGAGCACCTGGGCACCGGTTCGCGATGCGCACCACATGGCCTGGTATTTCAATAACAACTATCCCTGGCTCGGGATGCTTGTCTGCGCCCCGGTTATCGGGCTCTGGTACTGGTGCACCGACCAATACATTGTTCAGCGGACTTTGACGGCGCCGGATGAAACCCAGGCGCGGCGCGGCTCCATTGCCGCCGCTTTTTTCAAGTTGCTTCCAGTGTTCATCTTCATCATCCCGGGCATCATCTGCTACGCATTGGCGGTTTCCGGCAAAATGCCTTATTTCCAGCAACACTTGATCGGCCCCGATGGCAAAATCATCCGTGAAAGCGCCCAACAGGCATTCCCGCTCATGGTTGCCCACGTGTTGCCGATCGGAATTCGCGGCATTGTAGTCGCGGGGCTTTTGGCGGCACTGATGAGCTCTTTGGCCGGTGCATTCAATGCATGCGCCACATTGTTCACCATCGATTTTTATGGACGGCTGCGCTCCGGCGTATCTCAGGAAAAGCTGGTGTGGGTTGGCCGTGTTGCGACCGCTGTTATGGTTCTCATCGGCATCTGTTGGATCCCGGTTATTCGCGGCGGCCGAGGGCTTTATGATTACCTGCAGGGTATGCAGTCCTATCTGGCGCCGCCCATTTTTGTCGTATTCTTCCTCGGCGTGTTTTACAAACGTTTGAACGCCAAAGGATGCCTATGGGCGCTTATCACAGGATTTGCGCTGGGCGTTTTCCGGCTTGCCGTGGATACTCCGGTCAAGATGATTCAGGGTTTCCAGTACGTCGAAGGATCGTTCCTGTGGGTCGTAAACAATATATTTTTCCAGTATTACAGTATGATCATCCTGGCGGTTTCAGCAGTCGTTATGATAGTGGTCAGCCACATGAGCGAAGCGCCTGATTATGCAAAAATCAGCGGGCTGACTTATGCCACAAGAACAGAAAAAGACAAGAGCGTATCCAGAGCGAGTTGGACTGCGATGGACGTGATCCTGTCTCTGGTGGTGATTGCGCTTATATTGGCGGCGTACCTGTATTTTGTCGGGTAAGGGCTGATTACTTGGGAGTGCGGCAGCAGAGCTGCCGGACTCCCAAGTCTGGAGCTGCAACATGGCGCGGCACGCGATCGGACTTGATTTCGGCACCAACTCCTGCCGGGCACTCCTGGTAGACGTCTCGACCGGCAGAGAATTGGCCGACCACATTTTCCCGTACCCTTCGGGCGATGCCGGTATCATTATCGATTCCTCAGATCCAAACCTGGCCAGGCAAAATCCTGCGGACTACCTTTTGGGCATCGAGACTGCAATAAAAGGCGCAATCCAAAAAGGAAAAGAGGCGGATCCTAAGTTCAGCTGCGAATCCATCATCGGCATCGGCGTCGATACTACGGGAAGCAGCCCGATGCCGGTCGACGAGTTCGGACAGGCTTTATGTTTTCGGGAAAAGCTTAAAAATAATCCTGCCGCGATGGTGTGGCTCTGGAAAGATCACACGAGCTATAAGGAAGCGGCGCAGATCACCGAATTAGCTTCGGCGATCCGTCCGCAATATCTCTCAAAGATCGGAGGCATTTACTCATCAGAATGGTGGTGGAGCAAAATCCTCCGCTGCAAAAATACGGCAAAGGAAGTTTATGATGCAGCTGCAAGCTGGGTCGAAATTTGCGATTGGATCCCCGCTGTTCTTACAGGCGAATTGTCGCCGGGTAAATTAAAGAGAAGCGTCTGCGCCGCCGGGCACAAGGCAATGTTCAATCGTGCCTGGCAAGGCTTGCCGGATCAGGAATTCCTCGACAAGCTTTCTCCGGGTTTAGGCTCCTTGCGCGATCGGCTGTACGACACGGCGTATACGGCGGACCAGCGAGCCGGCCTGCTTTCCGCAGAGTGGGCTCAAAGGCTGGGGCTTTCTCCGTCGACCGCTGTAGCGGTAGGTGCATTCGATGCGCACATGGGCGCAGTAGGCGCGGGGATTGTACCGGGAAGGCTCGTCAAGATCATCGGGACGAGCACCTGCGATATCATGATTCACCCGAACAATGAAGCGCTCCAGGACATTCCCGGCGTCTGTGGAATTGTCGACGGTTCCGTCATGGACGGCTACTATGGCATCGAGGCGGGACAATCGGGTGTTGGCGACATTTTCCTCTGGTTTGTAAACAACCTTGTTCCAGAAAAATACGGCAGGACGCAGGCGGAGCAGTTCGCTTCCCTGGAAAAGGCTTGCGCCACTTTAAGGCCCGGGGAGAGCGGATTGCTGGCGCTCGATTGGAATAACGGGAACAGAACGATCCTTGTGGATGCCCGTCTTTCGGGCTTGCTGATCGGTCAATCCCTTCACACGCAACCGCATGAAATCTACCGGGCGCTGCTCGAATCGACTGGTTTTGGTGCGCTGGCAATAATTGATAGAATCGAGGAATATGGCGTGCCGGTTAAAGAGGTTGTTAACTGCGGAGGACTTGCAGTCAAAAATCCGCTCTTGATGCAGATCTATGCGGATATTACCGGGCGTCCTATGAAGATCTCGCGAAGCGAGCAGGCGCCTGCCCTTGGGGCCGCCGTTTTCGCAGCAGTGGCGGCAGGCGTAGAGGCCGGAGGTTATGGTTCGATCCATGCAGCTCAAAACGCGATGGTTGGCTTTGGCAAGGAATACCGGCCCATTCCGGAGAACCATAAGATTTATAGGCAGCTCTATGCTCTCTACGGCCAGCTGTATAATGGATTTGGCACGCGGCGATGGTCAGGGCGAATGGACAACGTCATGAAAAAGCTTTTGGACATCCGCGATGAAGTGCGGGTGTCAGGCTTGGATAGCACCTATTCCATGGAGAAATGATTTGAAATAGGGGACGCTACCCTATTTTTATTTTAATAATAGGGTAGCGTCCCCCGGTTATTACGAAATGTACGATGAACTTAAGGCGGAAGTTTTCCAGGCAAATGTCGACCTTTCGCGACACGGTCT
This sequence comes from Acidobacteriota bacterium, assembly GCA_023265215.1. Taxonomy (GTDB): domain Bacteria; phylum Acidobacteriota; class UBA6911; order UBA6911; family UBA6911; genus UBA6911. The sequence goes on along the minus strand of JAHFUH010000248.1, from coordinate 3,963 downwards.
TGTGATGCTCACGTGGGGAAACGTCAGCGGCATTGATCGCCAGGCCTGCTGCATGGCAATCAAACCAAGCGGCGTCGACTATGAATCCATGATGCCCGAGGACATGGTGGTTGTAAATATGGAGGGCAATATCGTCGATGGGCACCTTCGCCCTTCTTCCGATACTCCCACACATCTGGAATTGTATAAGGCTTTTCCTGCAATCGGCGGTATTGTCCATGCGCACAGCCTTCACGCAACGATGTTTGCCCAAGCGTGCCGGGAAATTCCGTGCTTCGGGACTACACACGCCGATCACTTCAATGGCCCGATCCCGGTTACGCGGTTTTTGACTGAGGATGAAGTGCGGAGAGGATATGAGCGCGAAACGGGCAGCATCATCGTTGAGCGCTTTGCCGGGCTCGATCCGGTTGATACCCCGGGAGTACTGGTGGCCGGCCACGCTCCTTTTGCATGGGGGAAGAATGCCGCCGATGCGGTAAAGAACAGTCTCATCCTGGAACGAATTGCCGAAATGGCTCTGGGAGCGCTGCAGCTGAATCCCGCGCTTCAACCCATACCCTCATTTATCCAGGGAAAGCATTATCAACGAAAACATGGACCCAAGGCCTACTACGGCCAGAAGAAATAGAGGATGCACTTTTATGCAAAACGTTCCTTATATCAAGCTCGGCATCGTCGCGGTCAGCCGCGACTGTTTTCCAATTGAACTGTCGCAAAAGCGTCGCAGTCGTGTTGTTGCTTCCTGCAAACAACGCGGAATTCCTGTTGTTGAAATCGAGACCGTCATCGAAAACGAAGGGGATGTTCTCAAAGCTCTGGAAGAAATAAAGCAGAAGGGGATCAATGCCCTTGCTTTGTACCTTGGGAATTTCGGTCCGGAAGGGCCCACTACCCTCATGGCGCAGAGGTTCAATGGGCCTGTTATGCTCGTTGCAGCGGCGGAGGACAGCGGGAAGGATCTGATCAATGGCAGGGGAGACGCTTACTGCGGACTGCTCAGCGCTTCTTACAATAGCGGCTTGAGAAGACTCCGGCCTTATATCCCGGAATACCCTATCGGAGATCCCGAGGATATTGCTTCGATGCTCGCGGATTTTATGCCCGTCGCCCGCACCGTGAATGGCGTTCGAAATCTCAAAATTATTTCTTTCGGGCCGCGTCCGTTTGATTTCCTGACGTGCCACGCCCCTATCCAGCCTCTGTACGATCTTGGGGTTGAAGTTATGGAAAACAGCGAGCTTGATCTTTATGCGTTGGTCCAGGAGGAAAAAGGGAATCCGGAGATCCAACGCATTGCCGCAGAAATCGCTGCAGAATTGGGAAAAGGAAATACCTACCCGGATCTGGTCGACAAGCTGGCCCAGTACGAATGCGCTCTTGAAAAATTCATGAAGGCGAACCTGGGAGTTTCCCGCTATGCGGCATTTGCCAATAAATGCTGGCCGGCATTTGAAAAACATTTCGGCCATGTTCCATGCTATTTGAACTCCCGCCTGGCGGCGAAGGGAATTCCCGCCGCCTGTGAAGCGGATATATATGGCGCTCTCAGCGAATATATGGTTGTTTGCGCGACCGGAGTCCCCCCGGCTCTTCTAGATATCAACAACTCTGTTCCCAAGGACATGTTCGCAGAAAATAAAGAGATCATCGGCGATTACCAGATCAGCGATTTGTGGATGGGATTCCATTGCGGGAATACATCCGCCGAATGCCTGATGCAGCCTGCGCTGAAATATCAGCTGATCATGCATCGCCTCATGGAACCGGAGAAAAAGCCGGACATCACCCGGGGAACACTGGAAGGGCAAATCAAATCCGGTCCCATTTCCGTTTTCCGCATTCAATCCACGCCCGATGCCCACATCCAGGCCTATGTCGCGAACGGGGAAGTGCTTAATGTGAATCCCCGGTCTTTTGGTTCAATCGGTGTGTTCGCGATCAAGGGGATGGGGCGTTTCTACCGTCACATTCTGATTGAAAAACGATTCCCTCATCACACTGCCATAGCGTTCCAGCACGCAGGCAAAGCACTTTTCGCGGCATGCAGGATGCTCGGGCTAAACGATGTCTTTTTCAATCTCCCCACAGGAGTATACTATCCGACCGAAAATCCATTTTAGGATCTCCCGTTTCCCGATGCGTTCGGGGTCGGAGTCGGGGTCGGTATCGGGGTCGGCTTTTCAAAGCTTCGACCCCGATGCCGACTCCGATTCATTTATACTGTTTTGAAACGAGGTTTAATGCGTAAGATTGAAGTGCCGGAATATATTAAGGGGCTCATTTTCGATTGTGATGGAACTCTGGTGGATTCCATGCCGTTGCACATGAAAGCATGGGAGCATGTCATCACGGAAAGAGGAGGGGCCTGGGATTTTGAATTTTTCTTTTCAAAGAAAGGCACGCCGGAGGAACACCTCGTATATTTGTACAACTTGAATTTTGAGAAGATGCTGGATCCACGGGAAACCGTCAAATCCAAGCATGAGTTCTTCCGATCCTTTACCACAGAGCTCAAGCCAATCCCGCACGTGTTGGATGTTGTGGATAAATTCCGGGGCAAGCTACCCATGGCAGTTGCTTCGGGGGGCGTGCGGGAGATTGTGAATCTGGAGCTGGATGCCATAAAGATCAGAGATTTGTTTAAAACCATTTTGACTGCCGATGACAATATCAATCCCAAGCCTGCCCCGGATATTTTCCTGGAGGCGGCGAAGCGGCTTGGCGTGGAGCCGTCCTGTTGCCAGGTTTTTGAAGATGGAGACCTGGGGTTGGAAGCGGCCCGAATCGCGGGCATGCTTCCGACTGACGTCCGTCTATAAAAAGAGTCTACAAAAGGAGTTGAGTTTAATGGCGCTTTTGATTGTCGACAAAAACAAATGCAGAAGAGATGGTATCTGCGCAGGAAAATGTCCCGGATTAATTATTCAGCTGCCGGAAGGCGGATTCCCGGAAATAAAGCCGGGGATGGACGCGGCGTGCATAGAGTGCGGGCACTGTGTCGCGGTTTGTCCGCATGCGGCTCTCAGCCATCAGAAGATCCGGATAGAGAACTCACCCGAGATTCTTGAAGAATTGAAAATAAGCATGAGACAGGCGGAGCAGTTCCTGAGATCGCGTCGTTCCATTCGTGTTTATCAGCAAAAGCCTGTGGATAGAAATACCATCAAAAGGCTTATTGAAGTGGCTCGCTGTGCCCCGACAGCCGGAAACAGGCAATTAGTCGAATGGCTGGTTCTGACTGATGCCTCCAAAATCAAGAAAATAGCCGGGCTCACCGTGGATTGGGTTCGGCAGATTGCAAAAGATCCTCAGGTAGCCGCTGCAAGTCCATACCTGACAATGATGCTGGCTGAGTGGGATGCAGGCTTCGATACGGTGCTTCGAAATGCGCCTGTCATCGTTGTAGCCTCAGCGCCGGCCGAAGCCATGAACGGCTTAGGGGATGTGACATTGGCACTTTCCTACCTGGATTTGATGGCGCCGGCAATGGGACTCGGAACTTGTTGGGCCGGACTGCTCCATGGTGCGATGCTGAACGTGCCTTCAATAAGAGAAGTGGTGGGAATTCCTGCGAATCACCCGCACCACTATCCAATTATGCTGGGCTATTCCGAGGCAAAGTATTATCGCGTTCCCGAGAGAAAAGCGCCGAAGATAGTTTTCGCGTAAGAGTGAAGTACGTGCCGACGGGGTCAGGCATTGAAAATTTGTAAATGTTTAGCCATAAGACACCGGATACTCAGAAAATGAAGGGCCGAAGGCCCGTTCCATATCAGCCTAGGCAGCGCCCCAGGTAAGCACTGCGGGTTGATGACACATCACAGCGATTCTCCAGAGTCTAAATGTTCGTTCGGCTCAGGCCCGAAGGGCCGTCAGTGAATAGCCCCGGCCGCAAGGCCGGGGTTGGCGATTTCGATTGAATGAGCGCTGAAAGCGCGGCACTCAAACGAAATCGCATCA
>JAHFUH010000770.1 GCA_023265215.1 Acidobacteriota bacterium | reverse complement strand
AGCGGATCAGGGCAATCAGAGTAATCAACAGCAGCAATACGAGGGCGCCTATCGTGAAGGAGGCCAACGAGCATGAAACCAGGGCCAATTGCCCGTTGATCTGCGTTGCATCAAAGGGAACAATTCCTGCCAGAACAAACGGCAGCGCACGAACAATCCGGAAACCTGCCAGCCCGACCACAAGACATCCCGCCGCCAAAAGAACCATCGGAACAAGGATGCTCTTTTCGGATTCGAAGGCGTGTGCAGGGTGCTCCGAACGAGGCTCTCCGAGGAACACGATTCCAAATGCTTTTGTAAAACATGCCGTGGCCAGCCCTCCGATTAGCGAAAGCCCGGCGATGACCGCAAGCAGCGCAATGGTGAATGCGCCCTTGAGTGCGGCGGCTCCTTTGAATGCGCCCACATAAATCAGAAACTCGCTTACGAACCCATTCAGCGGCGGCAGACCCGAAATTGCCACCGCTCCTACGACAAAGGTTGCCGCAGTCCAGGGCATTTTTTTGATCAATCCGCCAAGGTGATCGATTTCGAGAGTGTGGGTTCTGTGCAAGACCGAACCGGCGCCCATGAAGAGGAGACCTTTGAACATGGCATGATTCACGACGTGTAACAGGCAGCCGGCAAATCCCAGAAGGGACAGCACCGGGGATCCGATGCTGACTCCAAGGATTCCGACACCCATGCCCGTGATAATGATGCCTATGTTCTCAACACTGTGATACGCGAGCAGTCGCTTCAGATCGTGCTGTGCCATTGCGAACAGAACGCCCACGACGCCGGAAACCAATCCTAAGGCAATAAGCGTGAATCCCCACCAGGCCTGCGGCGGACCGAGAATCATAAGAATCCTCAGAAGGCCGTAGATCCCGGTCTTGATCATCACACCCGACATCAGCGCCGATACGTGGCTCGGCGCCGCCGGGTGCGCCTCGGGCAGCCATACGTGGAACGGCAGAATGCCCGCTTTTGTTCCGAAGCCTATCACGGCCATAACAAAGCAGAGGCTTGCCAGTTGCGGCGTCGGCGCCCCCAGCTCTTCAAAATTGAGCGTGCCGGAATTGCCTCCCAGCAGAAGAAACATGGCAAGCAGGAAGGCGGTTCCAAGGTGCATGGCAACCAGGTATGTCCACGATGCCTGCCGGACCGGGCTCTTCTCACGCTCAAAAGCCACAAGGATAAATGAGGACAGCGACATTACTTCCCAGGCCAGGAGGAACAGAAGAACGCTGCGGGCAAGCACAAGGGTCGCCATACTCGCTACCAACGTGTTGTAGAAAAACCAGGAGGTTCCTAACGAGCGGGTTCCGCGGTACGGCCGGAGATATCCAAACCCATAAATCGCGGCGAGCGCTCCCAAACCAAGTATCGGGATAAGGAAAATCGCGGAGAGGCCATCGAGCCCCAATGAAATTGCGCCCAGAGGCATATTCCACGCGGCGCGAATGGTTGGAATCGATATCCCCGAAATCGCCTGCCAGCACGGGGCCAGCCCCAAGAAGAGACCAACGACCGGCCCGGCGGCTCCAACCCCGGAAGACACACGATCGTTTCGGCGGACCAGAACCGCAATCGATCCGCAAAGGAGCTGTATCACTACCGCTGACAGAATCAGGAACATTTCAATCTCGTTGAAACGGCACTACGTCAATCCATCGATAACGCGGCGGGCTTCGGAAAAAATATCGTTCCTGGATTCCTGCCGCCTCAAGACCTCACGGAATCCTTTGTCATTCAGGACGAAGGCCAGGTGTGAAAGGAGATGAAGGTGGGCGCGAACAGTGGGGCTGATGAGTGTGAACAGTACCGTAACAGGCTGACCGTCGATAGCGTTGAAATCGACCGGGTTTTCCAGGAAGCACAACGTTACGTTCGGACGCTCGATATTTAATACAATCGGATTCCTTGCGTGCGGAAGCGCAATGCCGTCGCCGATTCCGGTAGAGCCGAGCGCCTCCCTTGCGAGCAGAACCTCGAGAAGGAATTCGCGGTCCACATGGTCGGGCAGCCGAAGCAATTCAACTACGCTCCGGAGCACGGAATCTCTGTCTGTTCCTGCCACACGATAGTGAATCCCCCCGGCAGCGAGCGCTTGGACAAGATCCGGAAGGGGGGCGGATGTGGAATCCGGCTCGCCTAGCAGCTCGGGAGAGAAGCTTGTTCTGCCTGCCGCCGCCCATTCAAGCAGCTCAGTCTGGTTAAACCGGAATTGCTTATTGATCCGGTAAGCGGGAAGCCCCTTCTGCTCTATCCATCGATAAATCGTTTTTTCTGACACATTAAACAGCTTCGACGCTTCCCTGACAGTCATCTTCACAACCGACACCTCCAAGCCATTTAGGAATGGCAATGGACAAAAGTGGACATTGTATGAATACCGGCCTCAATGTCAATGACTCGGATGAAATTCCGGATTGCGGATTATCTAAACTTAAGTGAACTTCTCCTGCGAGCGCCGGCGGCTTGCTCAATAATGCCATTTACTTTTTGTCGCCGCTCCGCGGCTGAAAAAGTAAATGGCATTGAGCGGGACGCTGGCAACAATTTTGGAAGAACCGCGATTGGGGAAAGCAACTCTATGTAAATAATGAAGATGGCGTTTCTGTTTTA
>JAHFUH010000769.1 GCA_023265215.1 Acidobacteriota bacterium | reverse complement strand
CAAGTGGCGAATTATTAAAAGCCGACCCCGATACCGACCCCGACCCCGATGGTTGCAGTTGATCGCCGATGTAGATGCAAGGGCTTATGGTTGTGAGAATAAACTGCAGTTGAGGCGCGAAGCGCCGGAAGTGAATAGCCCCGAGCGTCAGCTCGGGGTGAAAGCATATTGAGAATGAGGCCCAAAGGGCCGGCACAAGCAACGAAGTGCCGCGCCTTTGGCGCTCACGGTAGCCTCAATAGCATTCCCGGCCTTACGGCCGGGCCTATTTACTATCGGCCCTTCGGGCCTGAAAGCCATTGATCGTATGGGCGCTTCTGATTTTTTCTCAGAAGCTTATGCGACGAGGTTCTGGTTCATGGCGAACAGCGCCAGTTCCAGACGATTGTAAACCCCGACCTTGTCGAAAATATTGGTTAAATGCTGCTTGACCGTCTGTTCGCTGATCGAGATCCGCTTTGCAATCTCCCGGTTTGTTTTGCCCGCCACCGCCAGAACGAGTATCTGCATTTCCCTTTTTGTTAAGCCGAATTTTGCAGGCAGGATTTTGATCCCTGGAGCCGGGCGGGGATTTTTCTGAAGAACAGACGAATCCGATTTCCCCTTGCCTGGAATCCAAAAATACCCCTCCATGACCGTGCTGATGCAATTGAACAAGGAAACGGCTGCCGATTCCTTGAGAATAATGCCTCGGGCGCCCAGGTTAAAGGCTTCGGAGGCCTGCTCATTGTTAATATCGGCCACAAGCAGAATGATTTTAAGCTTTTGTTCTGAAGTTTGAGCCGCGCGCAAAACATCGATGCTTGAAGAATCGAGACTTTCTGTTTCCAGGATCAGGATGTCCGTCCTGGTTGTGCCCGTCAGGCGCAGGATATCTTTGCCGTCCAAAGATTCGCCGACAACGGAAAATCCCGGCTGCTCATCGAGCAGCGTTCGGAGGCCTTCCCTGAAAAGCCCGTTATTGCCTGCCAGCAAAATTCGAACTTCTGTTCGGGCTTTGCTCATGTTTGCACGCGAGAAATTTCGACCCCCCCCTTGCACAAAACACCTGGACCGGCGGGTGCGATGCATTTAAGATACTTATTATCTGTTTTAATTACAAATTGTGAGCGCCCTAATATCGCACTATAATTATATTTAGTCAATATTTAAGCCAATCTCTTACTTCCTTTGGACGCGGACTACGCGGAGTACACGGATAAAAGCGGAAAATAGACTATTATGTCCGCGTCTATCCGCGAACATCCGCGTAGTCCGCGTCCAAATAGTTTGATTGCAGCCTGCCCCTGATCTATATTGAAAAAAATCAAAGGAGAGTTGCCGTGGCTGAATGGCGAATCCCGCTGAGCGATCTGGATTACGGTGCCGAGGAGCAGGAAGCGGCGCTGCGAGTGCTGAGCAGCAAGTGGCTTTCCATGGGCGCCGAAGTGGAAGCCTTCGAACAGGAGTTCGCCGCTTTCGCCGGATCAAAACACGCGATCGCCGTTGCAAACGGCACTGCCGCACTGCACCTGGCCTTCATGGCGTTGGGTTTGGGATCGGGCGATGAGATCATCCAACCCGCCATTAATTTCGTTGCAGCCTCAAACATGACAGTCGCGATTGGAGCGATTCCTATTTTCGGCGACATCATCGATTTGACCGAGCCTACCCTGGATCCGGCGGAAGTCGACCGCCGCATTACGCCGAAGACGAAGGCGGTTGTGATTATGCATTATGGCGGCTACCTGTGCAGGATGCGCGAAATATCCGAAATCTGCCGCCGAAATCAAATCCCGATTGTCGAGGATGCCTGCCACGCGGTTGGCGCGCGTTGCGTCGATCCGGCCGTGAAGCATCTTCATGGAAAAATGGCCGGCACTTTGGGCGATATTGGATGTTTTTCGTTTTTCAGCAACAAGAACATGGCAACCGGCGAAGGTGGAATGATCACGACGGCTCGGGACGATCTGGCCCTGCGCATCCGCTCCATGCGCTCCCACGGGATGACGACGCTCACGTGGGACCGTCACCGCGGCCATGCAAATTCCTATGACGTGGAATCCCACGGCTACAATTACAGGATCGATGAAATCCGCGCCGCATTAGGTCGCGCCCAGTTGCGAAAGCTTACGGAGAACAACGAAAAGCGCCGAAAGCTTGTTTCGGAATACAAAAAGAGATTGAGCAGCCTGCCGCAGTGGAAATTTTGTTTTTCGGAATATGAGGGCGAAAGCGCCTGTCACCTGGCCGTCCTGGTAGCGCCGGATGAAAGCAGTCGCACCCGCGTGGCTCAATTGCTTCGTGAAGCCCGCATCCAGACCAGTCTTCACTATCCGTGCATTCCGCAGTTCAAGGCGTTTGAAACGTACCGCACGGATGATTTGCCGAAAAGCATCGCATTCGCCGGTCGCGCCATCACTCTACCGCTATACCCATCCATGACGCCCGCCGACGTCGAAGCAATCTGCCGCGAAATCGCGAAAGCCCAATAGGGGCTGGCCTGTGGAAAGGACGCGGAATAACGCGGATCATGTCTATTCTGTTGACTCCATGACGAGGATTCTGGACACCACGGTGCATTTGTGTAACGCAAAGTCGCTAGGACGCAAAGCCCGCATTCTGATCGTTG
>JAHFUH010000247.1 GCA_023265215.1 Acidobacteriota bacterium | reverse complement strand
AGTTCATAAGAATATCGCGCTATGCGTGATATCATCCCCGGGATTGGAGAAGCGCTTTTTAATATATGCGGATTCCTGAAAAAGCATCTTGATTTTAAGCCGGCGTTTTCGTTAAATCGGATATCCGCTTCTGTTTTTTCCATTCTGTCGAATAATCAACCACGCCTAAAAGGCGTGGCTTTGGCCTGCCCCGCACAGCGCTGACTGTTACCCACAAGTGACACTGTGGGTTTGGATTGGCCCCTCATTGCTCAGGATGCCGAATGAGGCCTGAAGGGCCGCCAGTGAATAGGCCCGGCCGTCAGGCCGGGATTAGGTTGTTGGTGACGATGAGCACCGAAGGCGCGGCACCTTATGATGCAATTTCGTTTGAGTGCCGCGCTTTCAGCGCTCATTCAATCGAAATTGCCAACCCCGGCCTTGCGGCCGGGGCTATTCACTGACGGCCCTTCGGGCCTGAACCGAACGAACATTTAGACTCTGGAGAATCGCCGTGATGCGTCATCTGAGTCGGGGTCGGCATTTGAAACTGGTGGCAAAATAATGGAGTATCTATTGGATGGAGATTGTTTTTCTTGATTTGGACCCCGATAGCGATAGCGACCCAATCCCGAAGCTCTTTCGTTCTTCGTTGACAAATTAATCGACGGCACGCCGGAACGGCTTAGCCTGTCAGGGCCGCACGGCCATAGGCCGTGGGTTTAGCTGGAACTAACTTGTCAACAGAGGCTTTTTCTTTCCTAACAGCCCAGCGAAATTGCAAGCAATACTCCCGATGTAAGAAGCAGCTGTTGGTTTTTTTATAGCCGGGAAATACGGAAAACTAAATAGGATTTTTAAACAACACCGTAATGAATTGGAGTAGCTCATCTCGCACTACCCTAAATGCCGATAATTTTTCCGTTTCGGTGCCCGCCGATAGTGAACAAAGCATTTGCATTGCTTGACTTGATATGGACTCTTAAAACTGAGGGAGCCCGAAATTGTCAGGCTCCCCAAATTTTCTTGTCCCAGCCATCTGAATTAAATCCAATCTGATGAACTTTCAGCAAGCGTTCCTTGATTCTTGTGCTGGCCAGAGTGCAGTCCTCAGATCGCGAACCAGCCTGGCTTTGGAACGTCCTGTGACTGAATCTGAACCTGTGCGTGGCGGATTCATAAGATCGGTAGCTCAGGGTATGCGCAAGAATTACTTAGCATTTTGCTGCCGGCCCCCAGGCCCGCTGGGGCGCGGCGGCGGGCGGGCATCTGCTGCGTTGCCACTCCTCAACGATGACACCGCATCGCCTCCTCCTCGCGCCTTGCGCTCGTAGTGCAAGCCCCTTGCACGCGGCACATCCTAATTCTCAAACAGGCCTCTAGGAAACTTCACTTATTGAAATGCCCAGCGCTTTAGCTACCCCTTTACCATAGGCAGGATCGGCCTTCAGGCAGTTGCCGATGTGACGGATTTTGACATCCTGCGGCGCATCGCCAAGGGCGCGAGCGGTGTTGGCAAAGAGAATCGCCTGTTTCTCGGGACCCATGAGGCGGAAAAGCAAGCCGGGCTGGGAGTAGTAGTCTGCGTCTTCCCGATGATTCCAGTGGTCGGCAGCCCCTTCGAGACTGAGAGGCGGTTCAGCAAAATCGGGTTGTTGTTGCCATTCGCCGTAGCTGTTGGGCTCATAGCCAAGCGTGCTGCCATGATTGCCGTCTACCCGCATCGCGCCGTCTCGATGATAGCTATGAAACGGGCAGCGAGCAGCATTAACCGGAATCAGGTGATGGTTCACACCCAGCCGGTAACGCTGCGCATCGCCATAGGAAAAAAGGCGTCCTTGCAGCATTTTGTCCGGCGAGAAGCCAATGCCGGGGACTATATTTCCCGGGTTGAAAGCCGACTGTTCGACCTCTGCAAAATAGTTTTCAGGATTGCGGTTCAGTTCGAGGACTCCCACCTCCATGAGAGGGTAATCCTTGTGAAACCAAACCTTGGTCAGATCGAAAGGGTGGTAGCGACATGCAGCGGCCTCTTTCTCGGGCATCACCTGGACAAACATGGTCCAGCGAGGAAAGTCGGCTTTCTCGATGCTTTCATATAGGTCGCGCTGATGGCTTTCCCGGTCCTTGCCAATGATCGCCTCGGACTCTTCATCGGTCAGGTTTCGGATTCCCTGCTGGGTGTGGAGGTGAAATTTGACCCAGTACCGTTCATTCTTTGCATTGATCAGACTGAAAGTGTGGCTGCCAAAGCCATGCATGTGGCGGTAGGAGAAAGGAATTCCCCGGTCGCTCATGACGATGGTGATTTGATGGAGCGCTTCCGGCAACGAGGTCCAAAAATCCCAGTTGTTACGAGCGCTGCGCAGATTGGTGCGAGGATCCCGCTTGACGGCATGATTGAGGTCCGGAAACTTGAGTGGATCACGCAGGAAAAAGACCGGCGTGTTATTACCCACTAGATCCCAATTCCCCTCGTCAGTATAAAATTTTATCGCAAAGCCTCGGATATCACGTTCGGCGTCGGCAGCGCCACGTTCGCCGGCTACCGTGGAAAAGCGTGTGAAAAGCTCAGTCTTCTTCCCAACTTTGGAAAATATTTTGGCTTTGGTGTATCGGGTGATGTCATGAGTTACGGTAAATGCGCCGTAGGCCCCGGATCCCTTGGCGTGCATGCGGCGTTCTGGAATTACTTCACGGTCGAAATGCCCGAGCTTCTCAAGAAACCATACATCCTGCAGTAGAGCTGGGCCGCGTGGCCCGGCCGTCATTATATTCTGATTGTCGACGACGGGAGCTCCAGCGTTGCCGGTTAGTTTCTTCTTCATTTTCCCTCCTTGATGTGCGAAACGTTGGATTTTGAGTTATCTTCCTTTGAGCAACTTATGCAGAGGCCCCTGACTTCGACTTGCGTTTTTTCGACGATCCCCAGCGCTTTCACAGCGGCCGGAATTTCTAACGTATCGAACTTCTTACTATAAAAGTCCCGAGTCATCCCGCATTTTGCACAGATAAAATGGTGATGAGAACTCATATTTGCGTCGAATCGAACCCGCCTCCGGGTGGCTCCAAGAGTAGTGATCAGTCCAAGGTCGAGGAGCGACCAGAGCGTTCGGTAGACAGTGTCCAGAGATAGGGTCGGCACTCGCTTGTGAACGCCTTTGTAGATCCCTTCTGCATCCGGATGATCTCCAGACTTTGCCACCTCGCGAAAGATCTCCAGGCGCTGATGGGTCGCCTTTACCCCGGCGCGCCTGAGCTGCTCCTTGAAATGTTTCATTCGTGTCTGTAGCGCTTCTGGTTCGAACTCCATGTCAAGTTTCTCTTAAATAGTATTTATTCTTATTTAGGAATATCTCGTGTCCTGACCTGACTGTCAAGTGGAATTCTCTGAGTTTCTCGATCGACAATCTTACAAGCAAGACCTATTACGAAATCCAGAATTACTTCGAGTCGCGGCTGCTTCCCGGAGATCCTGCTGTCGCACGCATTCACGGCACTCCCGGCATTCCAATTGCATTTACCTCCGGGCTGACATTCCATATCGGTAGAAAGTAGAAATATTAGCGGCAAGCCGTAAATGAAAAATCCTGTAGTCAAAAAGGCAGGAGCTGTAGTCGGTTTTGTAGCTGCTACGATCCCCAAAGGCCCACAAACTTCAACAGGTTTTCACAGGGTTCGCCGCAACCCATTGAACCGCAAGCATTTGAAGATAGTCTGATTCTGGTATCGGATAAAGATTGCGCCGAGTGGCGCCAGAAAGATTCAAGCATTAGACATATTATTCTCCGTATCAACCAGGCCGGGGCCGACTGCGATAAAAGTGCAAGACGACCAATGCGATTTTGAGACTCGCAATAATGCTATGAATTTGGCTGAAAATTCCTGTTTCTTCATTAAGATATGAAGAGGAACGGAGACTGAATCGCAATGAAGAAAACCGAAGAGCAAACCAGTGCGAGTTGGTGGAAATTGCCGTCGCGACAGTGGGCATTCCTTCTTCGAGAGCATGAAGAACAAGTCTTCCTGGTCCTGACCATACTGATCGGTGCATTAGTGGGCGCTACCGTTGTCGCTTTCATCCTTCTTACTGAACGATTTGGCGCACGACTCTACCCTGCGGGTGGTGCTGCGTGGCGGCGACTGTTGGTTCCAGTGACAGGCTCGCTGGTGATGGGTTACCTGTTGTTGCGTTACTTTCCGGATGCTCGCGGCAGCGGCGTGCCACAAACAAAGGCTGCCCTCTTTGCCAGGGAGGGGCGCATAACGTTGGGTACGGTGTTCGGAAAATTCTTTTGTACTTCGGCTACATTGGCCAGTGGCATTCCGTTGGGACGCGAAGGCCCGTCAGTTCAGGTAGGCGCGGGAATAGCATCCGTGTTGGGTCGAAAGCTAGGATTGCGACCGGAGAAAGTAAAAGCGCTCTTGCCGGTCGGAGCAGCGGCGGCGGTCGCGGCTGCCTTCAATACGCCGCTGGCAGCGGTGCTATTTGCTCTCGAAGAGGTTGTGGGAGATCTGCACGCACCCGTGCTGGGATCCGTAGTGCTGGCCTCGGCGACTTCCTGGGCGATGATGCGGCTCTTATTGGGCAACAATCCGCTATTTCAGGTACCCCAATATCAACTGATCCACCCGCTGGAATTCGGAGTGTATGCGCTGTTGGGAGTTCTAGGTGGATTGTTATCCGCGGCCTTTTCGAAACTTCTTCTCGGTATGCGGACGCGCTTCCTCCGATTCCCACGAAAAACCGTTTGGTTTCAGCCGCTGGCTGGTGGCCTGACGGTTGGACTGATGGGCTGGTTTGTGCCGCAAGTGCTTGGTGTGGGATACAAACATGTAGGCGAAGCTTTGAATGGCGGGTTGGCGCTCAGGCTGATGGTACTCCTGCTGATCCTCAAGTTTCTGGCAGTAACTACCAGTTATGCTTCCGGAAACGCTGGCGGCATATTCGGGCCAAGCCTGTTCCTCGGGGCCATGCTTGGAGGAATCGTCGGCAACTTGGCCCACGCCCTGTTGCCAGGCTATGTAGCAGCGCCGGCGGTCTACGCGCTGGTCGGGATGGGAACTGCGTTCGCCGGCATCGTGCGGGCACCGATGACATCCGTCGTGATGATTTTCGAAATTACACGCGATTACGCGGTCATCGTTCCACTCATGATTTCCAATTTGGTGAGCTTTTTCATTTCTTCCCGGCTTCAACGGCAGCCGATCTATGAAGCCCTGGCCAAGCAGGAAGGCATTCATCTACCTAAGGCTGCGACACGCCGACTGACAGGGCAACGCCAGGTCAAGCGAGTAATGCGAGCTGCCACCGAAATTCTTGCTGCGCACATGACTGTCCAAGAGGCCATCGATAAAACACAGTCCAGTCAATTCCACACCTGGCTGATTGGCGACGAGCAAACAGTAGTTGGTGTTGTAACACTCACAAGGTTACAGCAAGCACTTACAGAAGGCGGAGCAACGAACCGGCTAAGTGAACTCTTTGAGTCACGCACGTTTCCTCACATTCACGCGGACCAGTCACTCCCTTTCACGCTGGAGCGTATGGGCGCGGCCCGGGTAGACGTTCTGCCTGTTGTCAGTCGTGCGGACATGCATAAACTGGAAGGCATCGTGACGTTGCAGGATGTTTTGAAATCTTATGGTATCGGTCCGCAAGGATATTTCCGACGCACTCAGTAAACCTAACACCGTCCGTTGCTCAAGTCGCTATATCCGGTGGATCCCCCGATCACCCGCACCTGAAAGACATAGGTCGCTCCGGGCGTGAGGCCGTTGATGCTCATCGACTATGAGTTGGTGAACAGACCGGCGGCCTGCCATTGCCCCGGATCGTTGCCGGTGCTTATCGTCGCCGCCCGCACTTCGTAGCACTTCGCATGTGCGATGGGGGTGACTTGCAGCACGAGCTCGGCGCTGTTGCCGAAGCGGATGTCCACCAAATGTCTGTTGAATGACCGATGATTGGTAGTATTCTGATTGTCCTTAAATGCGAAATTGAAAGTGAAGCCTTTGACGGAAAAGATTGGAGGTTTGCCATACGGCCCGATTCAGTTGGCTACGACTTGATTGTTATCCCATCCGAACTCCGCGGACGGCCCATCGCTGAACTCAATATTTCCGTGCGGCTGCATAATGTGCTGGTCTCAAATAACCTACAGCTTCTGGGGGACCTGCACGGATTGCCATTCCATCGATTTGGCGCTCTCAGAAATTGCGGCCGAAAGAGCCTGCTGGAGCTTCGGGGTCTCGTGCGTGGATTGCAAAATGGCGAACATTTTTCCGTCCCGCACGCCTCCAAGAGGTCGCACTTCATTTTGATCCCCGATGGTGCCTTTGAATTCAGGCCCTCTGATCTCCCCATTTCTGCTCGCCTTGCGAGTATCCTGCAATACATGGATGTCCAAAGACTCGGAGATCTTGACGGGAGAGAATTCATCGATTTATTGAAGGTTAAAAACTGCGGGCGAATAACCCTTAAGGAATTTGCCAACTTGCTGAAGCGCACTGAAACCGGTGAATTTCAGATTCCTGCTGATACTTTTTTCCCGCAGGCTTTAACCGATGTGATCGGATTACTTGACAAGCGGCTCATGGAAATGTCTCCTCGCGATCGCGAGGTTCTATTGCTGCGGTTTGACGCCAGCGCCGGACAAATGCTGCCTTTCACGGCAATAGCGTCAAAATTGCAATTGTCGCGTGAAAGAATTCGACAGATCGTCAAAAAAAAGCTTGTGGCTTTGATCAAAACGGGTGGGCCGAGACTGCTTGCATACTTACAAGGAATAGACGATCTCTGCCACCAGTTCGTGTGTCCGCTCACCATCATGCTGCTCACTCATTGGGTTGCCCAATATTCCGTCAAACACCAATTTCCTTTGCCTTTCTATGTGCGCCTGCTGGGACAGCTGAATCACGATATTCCCGTCTGGCCCAATGGTCAGGAACCTTGCGATCATAAGCTCATTCAGCTGCATTCCATTTCAACTCAGATTGAAAATGATCTTGGGAACCGCGCCGCCTCACAGACTACGAAAAAAGCCTTTAAATTGGCGAAGCAGTCCATGCCTGATCTCTCTTGCGATCAATTTTTCGCCGCGATTAGATACGCCCGAACGCTTGTTGTCGAATTCGACAATCCGGAGCAGCCGCGGATCCGGTTGGGTGGCATTCAGTGATGTACTGAGTGCCGGGCGATGAGGGATGACACTCCTGCCTTGGGCGCGCAGGAGGTCTCCAGTTCAAACCTCGGTGCCCCAACCAATTATAATCGATATTTTACGGCCGCCGCCGCTGGAATTAATGCAATGTGCATGGGTATTCAGAAAACAAAGCGTAGCCGATTAGATCTAAATTAATTAAGAAGAAGCTTCAATGCGGTTTCTAATGCCGGCAGATCCGTCTGAACGGTATCCCACAATAAACTGGCATCGACGGAAAAGTAGACATGAACAAGACGATTGCGCATTGCGCGCATGAGCATCCAGGGAATTTGAGGATTCTCTTCCTGAATGCAATCCGGGATTTGATTGGTCGCTTCCCCTATTACAATCAGATCCAATTCAACAGCCTTCACGGTTTTGGCATCAACACTGAATGCTTCAAAATCCATGCCATGTGTGAAGGTTTGAATTTCGCTGATAGCTTCAAGGATATCCTGGATTCGTTCCTTCCAGTCTCTAGGCGACACGGACACACTCTTTCATTACATGCTCCTTAATTCGCGCCTTAAGACTGTTGGCCGTGCCCAAATCCACTTTGCAGCCCAAAAGAGACTCCAGATGATCCTGCAAAGCAAA
>JAHFUH010000768.1 GCA_023265215.1 Acidobacteriota bacterium | reverse complement strand
ATAACTACTATCCCATTGAAACCCTCCGGTCTTTAAGAGTTCTGGATAGTGCCGGAGTCGCCCTGTTTGACCGTGAAAGCCTTATTTCATTGAGCAATATGCCGGAAGATCGCGTGCTGAAATTTTCCGTGGCCAAAGTGAGCAGGGAAAAATGGCTGGAGCATATTTATGAAAAACCTCTTGAAGAAACGATTCGCGAATTGGGTTTCCCTATTTATGTGAGCATGAATTGCTGGATCTTCTCTCCTGTTATTTATCGGGCCTGCCTCAGTATTCAACCGTCCGCTCGAGGGGAATTGGAATTGACGGACGCCGTACAGTATGCAATCGACTCTCTTCAAGAGCAGTTTGAGGTTCTGGCGTTCAGGGCGCCGGTTCTTGACATGTCGAGCCGTTCGGATATTGCTATTGTTGCGGAGAAGCTTAGAGGCATGCGCCCCAACCCATAGGATTCAGCGTCCCTTAAGACCACAATCTGGATTATCTCGGAGATTCAAATGAATTCATTGGAACAGAAACTGAGCGAACTTGCCACCAAAGTTGTGGATAACAACATCTGGCGGCAGAAGAAATGCTTCAATCTTATCCCTTCAGAAAATACGCCTTCGTTGCTCGTAAAATTGTGCGAAATTAGCGATCCTTCCGGCCGCTATGCCGAGCACAAGACCGCCCTGAAAAGGGAAATAGAATCGCTGTCGGGAACGGGCGCCCTGAAAGGGAACCAAGTCTATTATTACCAGGGCGCGGATTTCATCTACGACATCGAGCAGCGCCTGAAATCCGAATTTGCGGGCTTCATTGGAGGCGCCAATGTTGAAACGCGGCCTGTCAGCGGCCAAATGGCAAACGAAATTGTTTTCAAAGGGCTTGTAAAATTTCTCTCTTCGCGCCCGGCGGGATTTCCTTCCCTAAGCCCAACAGGCCGGCTGGCCTGCGTAATGAACAATGGCCTCAACTATGGAGGGCACCTTTCCGCACAGCCATACGGCGCGCTTTTCAACTACGCTGAAGACAAGGTCATCAATTTCCCGGCGGATCAAAAGAACCCCTATAAGATGGATGCGGATAAAATTATTTCGCTGATCAACGAGCATCGTCCTGCCCTGATCGTTTTTGGCAAGAGCATGTTTCTTCATCCGGAGCCGATCCGGCAGGTTCGTGCTTTCCTGCAAACCATTCCCGGCTATTTCCCGTTGGTGATGTATGATGCCGCCCACGTTCTGGGCATTCTGGGCTCTTTCTTCCAGGACCCTCTCAGCGAGGGCGCAGACGTAGTGACCGGATCGACTCATAAAACCTTCTTTGGACCTCAAAGAGGAATCATCGCTTCCAACATGTCCGCCGATTCACCGTTCGGAAAGCTGTGGAACGAAATCGTCGCCCGCACGTTTCCCGGGTCCACAAGCAATCACCACCTTGGGACTCAATTGGCAATGCTTGCCGCTACCATAGAAATGAATGCATTTAAGGATGCTTACCAGAAGCAAGTGCTTGCCAATGCGCGGGCATTTGCCAAGGCGTGCGCCGAGCGGGGAATTCCCGTTGAGGGAGGCGAGTCCGAGGGATACACGCACACGCACCAGGTGCTTATCCGCGTTGCAGCCTACGGAGATGCCAAGGGAATTGCGACTCGTCTTGAGGCAAACAACATCATCACTAATTACCAGGCGCTGCCCGGCGACGAGACTTTCTACCGCCCGAGCGGCATTCGCATGGGCGTCCAGGAAATGACCCGGTTTGGGATGAAAGAAAATGATTTCGACGAACTCGCCCGGTGCATCGCCGACATTGTCTTGCGAAATCGGAATGCTGCGATCGAGGTTTCGGAATTCAGGCGGCGATTCGAAAAAATGGAGTATTGTTTGACGCTCGAAGAAACCCTGCGGATTGCTCCGCGCCTGTTCGAAAGCATCTTTCCGAATTTGGAGTATTTCCATTCATTCGCCGAGGCTTTGAGCAAGCTGTAGCGGGTTCCATTTTTCCGCTCTCGTTATATGTGATTATGCCGCGTAGACACTGTCGTGGGTGTGGACGGTTTTGTACCAATTCGCAGAATAGATTGTGTCGCCCCTTCAGGCATGCCCTTGGCTCCTATTCTCCGATCCCGGTTTCGTTCGAGATCTTCAATCGTGAACCGGAAATGCTGAACGTCTCCGGTTTCTGGCACGCTTCGTGCCTCCGGATATCGAGACAATAAATTCTATTTCCGGAGGCTTGCATGAGGATTGACACCGCGCTTATTTCACAAACGCCGATCGAATCGTCAAAACCAATAGAAAAGAAAGAAGTTACATCAGAAGGAGTCCGGCAGAATAATCTTTCGGAAGATTCACAATCCTATATTCCATCGCCGCTAGGCTCCAATGGCACGTATTCTGTCAGATCTTTAAAGGCTGCTGTTGACTACAATGCCAAATTCCTGACAGTTGCTGAAAGCAATCTGCAGGCAGTTCAGCATGGGGCGGTGATTCCGCAAATGATTCTTGATCGCCTGAATGGACGGTAATGATTGGGATTAAGAGGATCAGATGCCGCTGGGGAAGATGGAACGGCATTGTATGCCCCAGATTCCATCTTTTTTCGTTACAATCCAGAGAGCCTGATAGGTGGCATATCGGGCG
>JAHFUH010000246.1 GCA_023265215.1 Acidobacteriota bacterium | reverse complement strand
AAGGCAGGATTTCTGGTGAGGCCGAACGCAGTCTGCGCTTCGCCGACGGTCTTCTCCGTAAGGGAGAAACTTTTCTAAGACGCGCAGAAAATGGTCGGAGCGACGCAGAAATGTTTCTGAACCATTCAGAAATGTTTCTGAACGACTCAGAAATGTTTCTGAGAGGCTCAGAAATGTTTCTAAATCGACCGTCGCTCTAAGTCCTTATATTTCAATGGCTTGATTATTGACTTAGAAACGTTACTGAGAGAGTCAGAAATGTTTCTGAGAGGCTCAGTAATGTTTCTGCGTCGTTCCGATCATTTTCCTTGTGTCGAAGATCTTTTTCGGAGAGATGCAGAAGATTGTCGCAAGCATTGAAATCATCTTCTGAGGAACCGGGAAAATGATCTCCGCGATCCAGAATATCTTCTCGTTCAAGAAGAAAATGTTCTCTCGAATCGAGATTATTTTCTGGGCGATTCAAATTATCTTCTCGACGATTTGGAAAACATTCAGGGCCGCGTAGAAAGTAATTTCCGTCACGCCGACCACCCTGAGTTGAAGTAGTGCTTCGCATGCCTTCATCGGCAGCCGGCCATGCCTCGTACAAATTCCTCAGCATCTGTACGTTTGTTGAGGTATTTCGTCATTCGCTTTTGAACTTGGAGCGGAGAGCTATTTGTTTTTCAAAGATAGGTTGCCTGGATTACAGAATTTAGATCTCCGAGGAGGGCAAAATACTACAGTTCTGGTTCCAGAAAGACCGGCAAGCCGCTGCAATCAAACCGGCGATGCAAACATCTTCTCCGTTTTCAAGGTGCAGGTGTGCCTTGGTTTCCTCAAGGCTTACAGGATCTTCCTCGGGAGAGACCCGATTATTTTGTTCAATTCAATTACCCGCCACAGGAGTCGACCATGGGTAATGCTGCCTACCGATCATTGGGTATTTTGTGGCACTTCCACGGGATGAATATTCGTTGTCTAATAAATGTAGTAAATCAGAACTCGGAAGAAAGGGGTCTGACGAAGCGGATTGCAGCAAAAAGGTCCGGAATCAAGAAATTTTTCTGACCGGACCAGAGAGTGGCATTGGCCGGTTGTTTGAGGCAGCCACATCAGGTTTCAATAGAGCGAGAGCAAAGGCTTAAATTGCTCCTGCCCCATAACCTGTAATCCAATTTTTGCTGCAAATCAAGAAAGGGCTTTGGTCATAAGACTAAAGCCCTTTTTGTTTATGGAACAAACGCTCGGATCAGTCAATCTGCGGATTTGTGGTTTCCCAAGAAGCCCGAGATACAGAATTTTCCCTATCCGCCACGCGGCTAAATTTATGATAGAGTGAGCCAGCGCCGCGGCGAGCGGTCACCCTTTTCTTAACAAGCCCATTTTGGGAGGACTTTGGCGATGAAAACTCTACAATCCATATTTTTGGCAGTATTTCTGGCAGCCATAATTTCTTCTATCCCTTTGATTGCCGCAGGCGATCCTCTCAGCGGCACGTGGACGGGCGATTGGGGTCCAACTCCAACGCACCGAAACCAGGTCGCCGTTGAACTGAAATGGGACGGAAAGAATCTGACCGGAAATGTCAATCCCGGCCCCAATGCCGTCGAGCTGAAAAAGGCTACATTCGATGCCCAAACCAATGCCATTCACTTAGAGGCTGATGCCTCAAGCCGCAGAGGGGGGCAGATTCACTACGTGATCGATGGAAAGGTCGAAGGCAGCACGATGACGGGCGCGTGGAACCACGACAACCTCAAGGGCGATTTTAAGATTACCAAGAAGTAGAGGCTGCAGACAGCACCCGGAACCAGCAGCCCGTGGTGAAAGTACAAAAAGCCGCGTGCACTTTCACCACGGGCTGCCAGGCCACAGACAGACTGTTTCAGAGGCATGAGCGCAAAAATAATCTGTGATGCGTTTCTATCCTCTTCAACTCCTTACTCGGGCTTTTCGGCGGTGAGGGTGCCGCTACGTTGGCCGCCGACTTCCAGGTAGTTGCACTTGGCGATGCCGTCATCGCCGTAATTCCCGGAGAACTCGAAGGTGCCATTGCCACCGCCGCCGGTGGATTTACCACCGCCGCTGATGGTCGTTTTAAAGTCGCTCTTGATTTGTCCCGCATAAGTCATGTTGTTGCCACCCATAGCAAATGCTGCTACGTATTGCGCGTTGTAGACGCCGGGGGCGTCGGTGGGCGTGAGCTTCGCCGACCACGTGCCCTGCTGGCGCATGAAAGTGCAGGTGCCCTTGATCGAAGTGATGTTGGCCGACTTGGTCTGGGCTGGTTTATCTTCGGCCTTGGCCGGCGCACTGATGATCGCAGAAATCGCCAGGCCCGCCCATAAGCAAGCTCCGCCCAGCAGCAAAGTTGAAAAACGACGCGCAGCAATTTTTCGGTTCATCTTGGACCTCGAGAAACGATGACCTTTAATTTTGGCCTTAAGGGCATGCGCAAGAATTACTTGGCATTTTGGCGCAAGCGCCGGGCGGGCAGCAAAAGGCCAAGTAATTCTTGCGCATGCCCTAAGGCAGAACCCGGAGACCGTCTCCGAGCAATCTCGTCACAATATAGCGCAAGACCCGGCGCCCACAAGAATTAAATAATCCCAATACCCAATCGGACAATCCATGCCGGCAGACCGCCCATATGGCCATACCATGGCAATGCTCCGCTTGTTGCTGTCGGATCGTCTATTTCCGACCTTTGGCAACCCGTGGTGAAAATACAGAAGGCCGCGCGCGAGCCCTGCTTAAAAAAGGTCTTTTATTCTCCTACCAAGTATCATTTAATATCGGAACCTAGCGCATCAACCGTGTCGGGGGATTTAGCGCAAACAGCAGCTTATTCGACTTATATGCTGATAACCAGAGGAGGAGTTCGATGAAACCCATTCGTATCATGTGGATTGTGCTCACAGGCGCTTTGCTCGCCCCCACGGCCGGCTTCGCGCAAATTTCCTGTTCGCGTGAAGGATTGCAGCGAGCAGTTGATCTCTATATCGCTGCTCAGACCAAAGGCGATACGTCCGGCCTGCCGCTGGCGGCGGGTCTGGGTTACATGGAGAACGTTGCGCCCGCCGATATCAACAACGGCGTGATTAAAAAGGCAATGAAGATTGATTTCCATCGCAGCCTGCTCGATACGGCCTCGTGCCAAACGTTTACCGAGGTACTGGTGACGGATAAGGAAAATCCGTATGTCCTGGGTGCTCGCCTGCGTATCAATCATGACAAGATCGCCGAGATCGAAATCATTTGGGAAACGACGGGCTATTGGGGATTTAATGCCGACGCCTACATGAAGTATTCCTCAACAGAAAAGTGGGACCCCATTTCCGCCGACAAGCGCGATACGCGCGCCACGCTGGTATCCGCTGCCGGCGCCTATCTCGATGCGTTTCTCGAACAGAAGAAGGACCTGGTGCCGTGGGGCTACCCCTGCGTCCGCACAGAAGGTGGCATGTATACCGGCAAAGGAACTCCCCAGGACAGCTGTGATGTCGGCGTCCCGAGTGGTGTGAACATCGCCAACCGCCGCTTCGTTGTAGACGAAACAATAGGGTCCGTCCTGGTGTTCTGCACCTTTGGCGCAGGAAGCCCAACCGGCGGCAGCGGCGCGCCCGATTCTCACCTCTTCCGCGTGGAGAATGGCAAGCTGCGTTACGTGCACACCCTGACGCATCTGTTGTCGGCGAATTTCCAGGGCACTCTCCCGAAGGGTTCGGCCCCAGGACTGGGCGCCCCCGGCGGTCGGGGAACCGGAGCGCCGCCGAAAAATCAGTAGTTAAGAATTGATCCCAAGAAACAACTGCGGCGTCTCACCGCATAGGACACGGAATACACGGAATTACACAGAAGAACACGGATAATATTTGATTATTTTTCCGTGTCCTTCCGTGTAATCCGTATTCTCCGTGTCCTATTTTTAGCCTGCTGCAGTGCGGAAAATGAAAAGAGGCAAGGAATCATGCAGAATATTGAAGGGAAGATTGCGTTTATCACCGGTGGCGCAAGCGGGATCGGACTGGGAATAGCGAAGGCATTCGTCAATGCCGGAATGAAGGTTGTGATTGCGGATATTCGTCAGGACCATTTGGAGCAGTCCCTATCGTATTTCAAACAAAAAAAACAGGAGAAAAGCGTACATCATTTACAGCTGGATGTAACCGATCGCGAAGCGTTCGCACGCGCTGCGGATGAAACTGAATGTGCATTCGGCAAGGTACACATCCTCTGCAATAATGCAGGCATTGGCATCATCGGGCCAATTAAGCTGGCGAAATTCGGCGACTGGGATTGGGCTCTGAGTGTAATGATCGGCGGAGTCGTGAACGGAATACAAATCTTTTTGCCTCGCATCCTCAAGCATGGAGAAGGCGGCCATATCGTTACGACTTCCTCGATGAGCGGAGTCCTGCCCCCGCGCCAGAGCGCGATTTATGCGACAGCAAAGGCGGGAGTAGTTGCAATGTGCGAGGCGATGCGCGGCGAGTTGGCCGAAGATAATATCGGCGTGTCCGCTTTCTGCCCTGGACCGGTTGCAACCAATATCAGTGAAGTGGGCCGTATGCGCCCTCGGAACTATGATACCGGCTATGCGGAAAAAGAAAGAGAGCTTGCAGCGCGCCCGAATTCGCCCAATTGGATGAGTAGTGAAGAGTGTGGAGAACGAGTATTGCGCGGCATCCGCCGCAACGATCTCTATATTTTCACCCACCGCGAATTCAAAGAAGGCATGGCAGAAAAAATGGAAACTATACTGGCCAGCTTCCCCGATGAGGAAATCAATCAGGCGCGCGCAAAGGAAATTCCTTCCCTCCTTTCAAATCCCATATTCAAGCGCGCTGTCTAATCGACCACGCCTAAAAGGCGTGGCTTTGGCCTGCCCCGCACAGCGCTGACTGCGGAACACACTTGACACTGGGGGTAGATGACGCATCACTGCAATTCTCCAGAGTCTAAATGTTCGTTCGGCTCAGGCCCGAAGGGCCGTCAGTGAATAGCCCCGGCCGCAAGGCCGGGGTTGGCGATTTCGATTGAATGAGCGCTGAAAGCGCGGCACTCAAACGAAATCTCATCATAAAGTGCCGCGCCTTCGGCGCTTCCATCGTTACCAACAACCTAATCCCGGCCTGACGGCCGGGCCTATTCACTGGCGGCCCTTCGGGCCTCATTCGGCATCCTGAGCAATGAGGGGCCAATCCAAACCCACAGTGTCACGTGTGGGTAACAGTCAGCGCACGGCGGGGCGATTCGCCTTGACTCTCGGGGTCGGAGTCGGGGTCGGTATCGGGGTCGGCATTTGAAACCGGGGGCAAAGTAATGGAGTATCTATTGGAGATTGTTTTTCTTGATTTGGACCCAGATAGCGATAGCGACCCAACCCCGAAGTTCTTTCGTTCTTTGTTGATAAATTAATCGACGGCACGCCGGAACGGCTTAGCCTGTCAGGGTCGCACGGCCATAGGCCGTGGGTTTAGCTGTACTAATGGTTTCATGTTCCTCCTATAGAGTTTCCAGTTCCCAGTTTGGGATTGAATCCCCCGCTGGGAACTCGAACTGGAAACCCGTCATTTATGCTTTGCCTAACGCTTTGAGAACCTTGTCCGGCGTGGCCGGCGATTCGACCCACTTACCGATCGCGTTGTGAATGGCCATGATGACAAGATGCGTGTTTGCCAGAGAATGGCTGATGCCGTTGCTGCCATAGCATGCGTTGCCCACGCGCGTTTCCAGCAATTGCAGATCCACTCGTGGCATATCCAGCATGCCGACCTTCTTGTACTCAAACATATTCGTGCTGAGTCTCACTCCTGTCCTCTGGTCGTAAATAAATTCTTCCTGAAGCTGGCATCCCTTGGTGAAATCCATCACCTGGTGAATCTGGCCTTCCAGCGACGTCTGCCGCATGACTTTGCCGGTATCGGTCACCACTCCGAACCGGAGGATTTCCACTTCTCCGGTCTCCGTGTCTACGGCTACTTCGCATGTGACAACGTTCATGGTATCCAGTTTTTTGCCCCGCTGGGCCCAGAGGGCATCCGGGGGCCTGCCGGAGTACGTCGCGAATAGATTGGCCTGAACAGCCTGCGCCAGCGGAACGCCCTTGCTGGGGTCGGCCTTGACGACGACTTTGCCCCCCTGCATGTCCAGGTCATCAGGCTTCAGGCTCTTGAAGGGGTTAGGCGCCTGTTGTTTGGGGGCGCCGCCAAGGCTACCCCTGAATCCGCCGGCCCCTGGAGGATTATTGGCTTCCTCGATCGCGGCTTCCAGGATTAGCTTCTTCAATTTATTCGCACACTCTTTCATAGCCCAGGAGGAGGCGGTCGATCCGTCGCTGCCGCCCCCAAAAGGCCTGTAGATTTCATGGTGATCAAGCTCAATGCGGATATCCTTGTACTCGAGACCCAGTTCTTCCGCTATGGTCATTGCGTTTGCTTCCAGGCCATAGTGGCCGATGATGGGGCCCTTGGACGGCAGATGCACGACGCCGTTGCGAAGCTCAAGTTTGGGGTTGTATCCCGAAACCGAGTGGCGCGGGCACTGGTTGTAACGGAAGCTTGCTCCGTGCATCCTGCCGTCAGTAAGTTTTTTCGCGCCCGTGCCGTGCCAGCTCCAGTTCATCATCTTTTTTGCCGCCGCAACACAGGCTTCATAGCTGGGCACGGGATTGGGATCGGTCTGGGAATCCGGTCCGTGGAGATTCAAAGTTGCGATTTCAATCGGGTCTTTCTCCAGCTTTTCCGCAATCAGATAAATCCCTACCATCAGCGTATCCCAGCCCATTGGATTATGCTGGCCGCTGACGTACATCATTCCGGTGTTGCTGTCTACAACCTCCATGTTCTGTTTGACGTTCTGGCACCTGGTGGTGAAATAGGGGCCGTACGTCTGATCCATCGTGTTGCCAAATATGGAGCTTCCCCGGATCCCGCCATCCGCAATGGAAAAGTCGTCGATGGCCGTAATCAGGCCGTTGCTTTTGAATCCGACCTTCATGTGCACGTAGCGCTGGCACAGGTTGAAGTCGTACATATCCGCGCGGCTGTTGACGCATCGAACCGGTCTTCCGGTTCTCCTGGCGAGCACCGGAGTAATCTGCTGGGATTTGCGGATGCCCCAGTCGCAGTACCTGCCGCCTACGAACATACACTCCTGGAACACTTTTTCAGCTGCCACACGGTTCATGCCGGCCACCTGGTCGTGTCCCCAGGGAACGCCTTCAATTTGCAGGTTCTTTCCTTCCCCGTGGAGGGGATCGCCAAACCACCAGGCAACAGTACCCAAAGGATTGGGGATATGACCGGAAAACGCGGCTGTGTTCATGTCATATTCGATGATGTGATCGGCTTCCTTGAATCCTTTTTCGACATCGCCATCATTCGTATTGGAATAATTAACATTGCCTTTCTTGGGAGGATTGTTGCCGCCTCCCATGCCGAATCCGCCGCCTTGGCTCGCCGGAGCAGCCGATCGGATGACGGGTGCATCCGGGACTCGCCCCTTGCGCAGGTCTACAACAA
Source organism: Acidobacteriota bacterium (assembly GCA_023265215.1). Classification (GTDB taxonomy): domain Bacteria; phylum Acidobacteriota; class UBA6911; order UBA6911; family UBA6911; genus UBA6911. The sequence continues at coordinate 296 of JAHFUH010000246.1, read as the reverse complement.
AAGGCAGCTCTTCCCACTCAACGACAAGAGCCCGCAATGCCTCTTCGCAGATGTCCTCACTTTCGGCTACGACAATTGCGCCTACTTCGGCGCCTTCCTGGTCGGCCTGATTGTCCAGAAAAGCCTGAGTCGGTCCCATAAAGAAACCGCCGTCACCTCCGCTGGTAAGATTCTTTATGTCCGCGTCCTCCCAGGTGACGATGTCGACGACTCCCGGGATGGATCGGGCCTTCATGGTGTCGATCTTTTTGACGCGCGCGTTCGCATAGGGGCTTCTGAGAAACTTGGCATGGAGC
>JAHFUH010000767.1 GCA_023265215.1 Acidobacteriota bacterium | reverse complement strand
TCTGCCAGGAATAACCGAAGGCGAAGTGTCCAAGACTGATCTCGAAGATCAAGGTGAGGCATAGCCATGCAAATCCGATTGCCAGGATAATAATTCGCATTAGGGTAAACCGCCGCCTATGGCGGCGCGACTCGAAAAGGTTCTACCGTTCCGGCGTGCGTCCTGGAGGGATCCAGACTTGGTCCCGCAGGGATGATGAAAGAAACAGAAAAGAGAATGATGAATATCGAATGATGAATGTCGAATGTCGAAGTGGTCGAGAGATGCCGACTAAATATGCAAGTGTTCGAATACTTCATTATTCGAAATTCATCATTCGATATTCGATATTCGCATTTTTTCGCTGCCCCCATCATGGGGGCTTCATCAAGCCACCCGCTATGCGGGGGGTAGCTGACTGCTCGATCATCCCAGAATACTGGGTCTTTGCTTCCTCGAAAGAAATTCCAATATAAATATATTCTTCATGGCAATTAATCAACGGGTGGTTATTAAAGAAGGTCTCCCTGGTAAATCCTGGACATCTTTTATTTTTCTCGAATTCTCAGATAATGGGTGTCCCCGATCCTTCCCCGATCCCCCCCGATCCTTCTGGGTTTACCTGTACGTAGAAGACAGCGGACCAGGAATCCCCGATGAGTTGCGGGAACGGATTTTCGATGCCTTCTTCACCAGCAAGCCGATGGGGAGGGGCACGGGGCTGGGTCTCTCGGTCTCGCGGCAACTCATCCGCGCCGTGGGGGGAGAACTGGAGCTTGTACAGGAGCGCTCAGATCTGGGAGGGGCAAAATTTCTTATCCGGCTGCCCAAAATTGACAATTCAGGAGAAACATAATGACGGCATTCGGCGCGAGAATTTTGATTGTGGATGATGAGATACTCAAGCGTTCCATCCTTCAAGACGAACTCGAAGCAGCAGGGTATGCCGTCGTGACTGCGGCCAATCCTCTGGAAGCGGCGAAGGAGTTTGCAAAGTCCACCTTCGATATCATTATTACAGACATCCGGATACCGGGACAGGACGGACTGTCCTTTTTGCGGGAAATCAAGAAACAAAAGCCGACCCAGGCAGCGATCGTTATGACCGCTTACGGAAGTATCGAAACCGCCATAGAGGCGATGAAGATTGGAGCGTTTGACTATCTGCAAAAGCCATTTTCCACCGAAGAGCTGCTATTAAAGATGAACAAGCTGCTCCAATACGAGCAGATGGCCTCTGAAAACGAGGCTCTGCGCCATGAGCTTGCTAAGCCTCGGCTGGAAGGAAAGATCGTCGGGCAGTCTCTGCCAATTCGGGAGGTTTTGCAGCGAATCCATGCGGTCGCTGCCACCGATGCAACTATCTTGATCGAAGGGGAAAGCGGCACCGGTAAGGAGCTGATTGCCCATACCCTGCATGAGAACTCCTCTCGTTCAACGGGTCCTCTTGTGGCAGTCGCATGCGCAGCTCTGCCCAGAGAACTGGTAGAATCGGAATTATTCGGGCATGAACCCGGCGCATTTACCGGCGCAAGCAAGCGACGCATCGGCCGCTTCGAGCTTGCACATGGCGGAACGCTGTTCCTGGACGATGTGGACGATATCCCGATGGAAATACAGGTCAAACTTGTGCGCGTACTGCAGGAAAGGGCTTTCGAGCGCGTGGGAGGAGAACGACCGATTCCGGTCAACATCCGCCTGATTGCAGCAACCAAGCGGGCGCTGCCTTCAATGGTGGCCAGGGGCACTTTCCGCGAGGATCTGTTTTACAGGCTCAACGTAGTTCCATTGAAAATCCCTCCATTGCGCGAGAGAATAGAGGACATTCCGCTGCTTGTTGAACACTTCCTGGAAAAGTTTGCCATCAAGAGCAACCTCAAACGGCTGACATTGTCACCTGAGGGTGTTGCCAAACTCCAACGTCATTCCTGGCCGGGAAATATTCGCGAACTGGAGCATGTAATTGAAATGATGATGGCGCTGGCTAAAGGAGATCGATTGGAAGCAGAGGAAGTGCCGGAATTTGACTTGTCAAAAGAGCCCGGAACACTCCTATCGCTGAAAATGTCGGGAATCGAACGTGTGGATATTGCTTCGGTTCTTGAAGATCTGGAGACTCGCCTGATTGATTGGGCAATGGGACGGGCGGAGGGCAATCTGGCCAGAGCGGCCGAAATGCTTGGCCTCCCGCGCTCAACTCTTCAATATAAAGTCAACAGGCGACCACCACCTTCGAACAACCCAAGCTAATGGATTTTCGTCGCCTGTCGACGAATTTTGGTTGACGCCCGGAAAAACTTAATTCAAAATGCTTTAGTCTGTTATTGACCTGATTAAGCCTGTAGATTTGCCAGCATTTCATTAATTAGGTATGCCACCCCCCGGCAAAGCCTATTCCATAACTCATTGATGCTATAGTCGTTAATAATTAACAACAACTATGGCACGCTTATTGCTGATCCCACGATGTGGTATTTTCATGTTTTTTCGAAGCTATATTTAGCGTGGCGCAAAGATGCGCAGTCTCCAACAGATTTCAATTGACGAATCGCACTTGATATAAGAAACCGCCGAATCAAAAAGAGGTTCTATAATGACAAAAAGTCGCATGAAGCTGCCCATATGGGCATGGCTTTTGGCTCTGT
>JAHFUH010000245.1 GCA_023265215.1 Acidobacteriota bacterium | reverse complement strand
TTCAAATATCCACATTTCTATTTTCGCCGAAAAATAATCGATAGCTTATGAAATAGCTATAGGGAGCTTATATGGCCGGGAGGGCTATGAAAGGCTAATTCTCGGACAGGCTCCTAGTCCGTGAAATCGCGAAAAAGAGGGTTTCCGGATGGGTCTCTAGTGAGCCGCAAATACTAATTGAACCGAAAACGAACCAAATTCTGTTTGAACTCCAATCAGCAACCGCTCGGAATTTTTTGGGGCCCTTGTATAATAATCAGTTCCATATACGATGGAAGGGACCGATATCTTGAACAGGTCCTCATCGCAGCTTGCGAACTTTTTCACTCCGCCGGCAAGCATATTAACCATCTCTCCCATCGCATCAGCGACAATGTCGTCCATCTCATCAAAGCTCATTCCCAACAGGCTGGATGCCAAACGGCAAGCACTTTTGGGCGGGAAGTGAATAGCGATATATCCGCTGATTCGACCTCCAAAACCTACAATAGCCGAAAGCCCCGGCGGAACTGCCTCCACTTTTTCGGCAGAAATAATTTCGCTATCACAATTGAACATGGTCGTGGTTATTTCTTTTAAAGCCCGCGCCAGGCTTATTTCCAGCTCCCTTAACGTAATCCTGTCAGCGGCGACTCCACTGTTCATAAATTACTCCTCAAATATAAGCTGGATTGTTAATCGCGGGCGTACTCGCTCGCGAATCTCCGATCCTGGGACACTCTTAAATGCTGTCGATATATTTACAAATTCCAACAAATAATTCCTATCTATCGCCAGAATGCTTCCCAGAAGTTAATTATTCTATTCACTCATATTCTTATCGGCAATGTGCTGAAAACCCACTCCTGTTTCGGTGCCAGATATAGGATCTAATGCTAGACACAATAAGCGTTCAGCAGGCAGTTCTAATAGGATGAAATCAACGTCCGATAAGGATTTTACGGGAAAGGTATTTATTATTAAGGCCATATGGCGACAGAAAAGCCTGCAAACTGCGATGAGCGCTTTGGGAATATACCTGCCGACGATTTTTGCGGCAAGCCCCTGCTGAATCTGAAGGATTTTCTCCAAATAAGCCAAATTGTTTATAAGCACTGCGGCATCCGGCTTAATTCCGGAAAAGAGCAACTGGTCCGATCGCGGCTAACCAAACGATTGCGGGATCTCGGGGTCGGAAGTTTTGATGAATACCTAAAGTATGTGAAAGCGGATAAGACAGCGCAGGAACTGGACGCCATGATCGACTGTTTGACTACGAACAAAACATCTTTCTTCCGGGAGGAGCATCATTTCAATTTTCTGCGGAGCCAGATACTTCCTCGCCTCAAACGTAGAGGCTCAGGATTGCGCATTTGGAGCGCAGGCTGTTCCTCGGGTGAAGAACCATATTCTATTGCCATGCTGCTTTCCGAGGAATTTCCAGGCTTTGATACTATGGATCTAAAGATTCTAGCAACGGACATTTCATCCAGGGTTTTAGCCAAAGCGCGATGCGGTGAATATGAAAGGGAAAGCGCAAGGGATGTCCCATCCTTATTCTTGGCAAAATATTTCAGCCTGATTCAAACGAATTTCTCAGCCATTTATCGGATCAATGATACGCCTCGAAAAATAGTGCGATTCGCCCGACTTAATCTCATGGACGTCTGGCCGATGAAGGGACCATTCGACGTAATATTCTGTCGCAACGTTATGATTTACTTCGACACTTCAGCCCAACGAAATCTTGTACAGAAATTTTATGAGTTGCTTAATCCCGGAGGCTATCTATTGGTCGGCCATTCCGAAAGCCTTTTGGAATCTTCCGGCGAATTCAAGTATGTTCAGCCGGCTACCTACATCAAATAGGGATTCAACTGGCATCATGCTTGCAAAGCCGTTCCATAAGTAAAGATACAGCTTGGATGCGACGATAAAGAAATCAGCCCAGGCTGAAAGAATGGAAGCATGCAGTTGCTGGGGCAATGTATGGAATTCCGAAGAAATGACTAGAATTGACGACCGCCCTCCGGCAACGGGCTTGAATAACAATATAGCATTCATGGGCAAACAGCTGCATGTTCAGACTGAAAATATTGGATTACCTAAGCCCGGAATTGTAACGCAGGTATTCAGCAATGGGCGCATCATTTATTCAAAAAAAACAGAATGCTCGCAAGAAATGAATGACATCCAAAGTCAAATGTGCAAACAGCATTCTGAAGTCATTCAGGGCATAGCAGACAAACTGGCGCGGCTGAAGGGCGCCTCTTGACCAGGCAAATGATCGCATCTTCCATACGTGAAAGAATATTGATTGTCGATGATGAAGCGAACGTGCGCTCCATCTTGCACGCACATCTGGAAAATGGAGGAACCGAATGTGTCAGCTCCCCCAATGCCTTTGATGCGCTCAATAAAATAGAGGAACAGCATTTCTCCCTCATAATAAGCGATGTTATGATGCCCGGAATGTCGGGAATGGAACTGCTGCGTCTGGTGAAAAAGCAGGAGCCAGAAACAGCTTTTATCATGATCACGGGCTTGATGGATATCAACACAGCGATTGATTCGCTGCGAACAGGAGCGTTTGATTTCATTACCAAGCCTTTTGAATTGCCTGCCATCCAGCGATCCGTAGATCGTGCTCTTGAACGCCGGCGATTGCTCATTGAGAACAGATATTACCAGGAGGAACTGGAACGAAAAGTCCGCGAACGCACTTTCGAATTAAATGAAGCCTTGCACGATGTCGAAGAAAGTTACAAAATCACTTTGGAGGCGCTTGTCGCAGCGCTTGATGCGCGTGAACACGAAACCCAGGCGCATTCCCAGAGAGTCAGAGAATACACGTTGGCTCTTGCAGAAGCTCTCAACCTGAACCCTGATATGTTGGTTCATGTGGGACGCGGCGCTCTGCTCCACGATGTGGGCAAGATAGGGGTGCGAGATTCCATCCTCCTAAAGCCCGGCAGATTGAGTCAATCAGAGTGGGTGGAGATGCGGAGACATCCTCAAATCGGGTACGAAATTCTTAAGAGTATCGATTTCCTTGCTTCGGCGGCCGAAATTGTCCTATGCCATCAAGAGCGATGGGATGGCAAAGGATACCCAAACGCTCTCTCCGGTTCGGAAATTCCACTTGGAGCGAGAATATTTGCAGTGGTGGATACGCTGGATGCCATGACAAGTAATCGCCCATATCGGAGAGCTCTTTCCTTTGAGGCAGCGCGCGAGGAAATCCGAGTATGCGCTGGAACGCAATTTGATCCGCGCGTCGCCGACGCCTTCCTCAACATGCCTCCAGAATCCTGGATGGCAATACACGATTCCGTCAATCGATTACATCAAGAACAGGGTTGTCTAGACGTTCTATGTCTGAACTCAAATACCTGCCAATAAGCTTTTTGGATCAAGCGTCATTTTTATCTTTGATGAATGAAGAAGAAGCGGCGTGGTTATCCGATCTGGGGTGGGATTATTCCGCCATCAGACAAATACTCGTTTCTTTCATCCGGAAAAAACTGTTGCCGGGATATGCGGCAACGAATGAGAAGGAACTGCTCGGCTATACATACTTTCTGGTCAATCAAGCCAAAGGAATTATCGGCTCTATATTCGCTGCCAAATTGAGCCCGGTCCAGAAAATTGCTAATAACCTGCTTTCGCTCACAATTTCCAGTCTCAGAGACAATCCGCAAATTACGCGTGTGGAAGCCCAAATCATGCCCTTTAGCGGCGCCGATCTCTCCGTCATTTTTGCTCAGCACGATTTCATTCATTATCCTCGTTTTTATTTGGATTTGAGTTTAAGCGAATTCAGGGCTGCAGAATGCGATCCTGGAGAAAAAATTACGGCGTGGGACTCGACCCATCTTCATCTTACGGCTGAAATGACATCCATGAGTTATAGCAATCAAACCGATGCACTGATCTGCGAGGATTATCGAACCGTCGCAGGCTGCGAAAGCTATCTCAGAAGCCTTGTTGACAACCCCGGTTGCGGAGTTTTTATGCCGGAAACTTCATTTATGTGCCTGGATGCGCGACAAACTCCCTGTGGATTCATAATCGGCTGCCGGATCTCAAAAGGAGTAGGAATGATCCCGCAGATAGCAGTGCACCCTGACTATCAGGGACGTGGAGTGGGAAATGCATTAGTGCAGCGGTCATTCGAACAGTTTAAAGTACTGGGATTCCACACGGTCTGTCTGACCGCTACCGGAGACAACCGGCGGGCATTCGAATGGTATCAGCGTTTGGGTTTTAAAATCCGCAAAGCGTTTGGCGCCTATGTTTGGGAACGCTAACAATTTACGATTGACGATTTGGGATAAAAAAGGAATCGTTAATCATAAATCGTCAATACATTACTTGGGTTCTACTTCGGCAGCTATCGGGTTGAGCACGATAATATCAACTCGGCGATTGCGAGATCTTCCCTCTTCTGTTTCATTTGTCCACGCAGGCCTATACTCGGCGTAGCCTGCACTCGAAAGCAATTCCGGCCGGAAACTATATTGCGCAATAAAATAGCGCACTATCACGGTAGCTCTTGACGTGGACAATTCCCAATTTGAAGGGAATTTGGAATTTTTAATCGGAACATTGTCTGTATGACCTTCAACCCGGATCTGATTCCCAACAGAAACTAGATTTTCAGCGATTATATCCAATAATATTTTGCCGTCGGGCTTGATTTGGTCACAACCGGAATCGAAAAAGCCGCCTTCTCCGAGACTGATAATCAAGCCCCTGGGTTCAATGTGCATCCGGACAATCCCTTTCATCACCTCGGCTCCGAGGCGGTCTGCCATATTCTTCCGCAGTATTCCCAGCTCTTTCTCTCCGCTCACAATCTGGTAACCATTTTTTCCATGCATAGCCTTTGACTGCTGTATGCTTTGCACAAGATCATGAGACTTAGCGGCACCTTCTCCGCTTCCGGAGCTCTGGCTCAGCGACAATGTCTTGCTGCCCGGGGTAAAAACGGTGCTGTTAAACGACTCTTGCATGGACATGACCATCTTACCCGCTTTCTGTGCATCAATAGTGGAAATCGCATACAGCGTGGTAAAGAAGGCAAATAGCAGTGTTATGAAATCGGCATATGAAACCAGCCATCGTTCGTTGTTTTCATGCTCTTCGGAATGTTTCTTTTTTCTACCCACGAAACTCCTGGCTTATGCGGCTTTTTGCTTGGCCCCTGAATTAATTTCCTGCTGCTCTTGCAATTCTTCACGACTCAGATAGCTCTTTAGTTTATCCTCGATCAGTCGCGGGTTTTCACCCTCCAGAATTCCTATAACTCCCACAAGCATAATTTCCTTGGCAACCATTACGGTTTTTGCTTTAAGCTTGAGTTTTCCCGCCATCGGAAGATAAATGATGTTCGCCAGCGATACGCCATAGACAGTTGCTACAAATGCTACAGCGATGCCTCCACCGAGTTTGCTGGGGTCGCTCAGATTTTCCATCACGTGAATCAAACCGAGTACGGCGCCTATAATTCCGATGGTGGGCGAATAGCCGCCGGCTGCCTGCCAGAATTTAATCGGCTGGTCCTCTTCTTCCTCTAGGTTTTCTATCTCCAGTTCCATCGTTTCACGAAGAACTTTCGGCTCGACTCCATCCATTGCCATGGTTAGAGCCCGTTTGAGAAACTGGTCTGAAATATTTTGAGCGTCCGCTTCCAGGGAAATGACGCCTTCCTTTCTCGCTTTGTTGGCAAGGCGGATGATCTCCTGAATGATTTCCCTGTTATGGACCTTCGGCTGACCAAATATTTTCCCGATGGCTTTAAAACTTCCGATTGCGACGGCCAGCGGGAACTGCACGAGACAGGCGCCGAATGTTCCGCCAAGCACAATGATTGCTGCAGTGGGCTGGAGGATGGATTTGATACTTCCGCCTTCCAGTGCCTGCCCGCCGAGAATGGCGAAGGCAGCCATGCCCAATCCTATGAATGTGGCAAGATCTATCGCGCTATTTTTACTTGAGTTGGCGCCCATATTCCAATTCTACGAGTCCGTTTATGAGACGGCGGTATTGCACTACCTTTTTGATGACTGCCCCTATGGGCTCCTGCACCACCACCTTCTCGCTGTTCGACATAGTGATAACTGTATCCGGCGTTTCCTCAATGTACTGAATGAGGTCCGAATTTACGGCAATCTGAGCATTGTTGATTTTGGTCAGTACTATCATGTTTGCCGCACCAAAGCGTCCCTGAGGTATATCGTCATGTTCTTAAATATTCCTTAGTTGCTAAGAGCCAGGGCAATGTATTCAGTCAATGGGAGGGGATGCGCATATTCGGCTATTTTCCCGATCAGCGAATTCATGAATTGAAAATCCTCTGGAGTATCGACAGTGAGCCGTATGCCCGGATGCCGCAATGCGGCCGGAGGGTCGAGCAAACCGACGCGAAATCCCTCCGGATGCTCTTTGATATACAGAGTGACATGCTCCCTATGCCTTGTTTCACGCGCACGCAAATGAGTTTGCTCCAAAGCCGCCGCTGTGACCGCCTCAGTTGCGGAACCATATGGAAGGTCTTTTTCAATGCACCAATCCAGATTGCGGGACTTCAGCGCTTCAACAATACGTTCCAAAGAGCCGATCTCGATCAGTGGATTGTCTGCCGTCGCCCGGATAATTATTCCGGGGTGAAAAAGCTCGGCGGCTTCCTGAAATCTCTCAAGCACATCCGCCTCCGACCCGCGATGCACCAGGGTTCCGAGTTTGTGAGCCTCTTGCACGATTGCATCATCCAGAGGGGAAACTGTCGTGAGCACTGCGATCTCATCGACGACAGGCGACTCCCTCAAGCGGCGGATGGCGCGTTCCAATATCGTCTGGCCATGAATGGGCATGAGCACTTTGCCTGGAAGCCTGCTGCTTCCCATGCGCGCTTGCAGGAATGCCATTATGACCGGATCGTCTTCATCAGGATTTTTCACTTTTGTTCCCTCAATTACGTGAGAAACGCAAAATACACGGAAGTACGAGGATCAATATTTTTATTTCTTTCCGCGGTTTCTCGCCAGCGAACTCTGCGCTTCTTCGCTGCTATTAAAACTCTGCGGCTCTGGATTGATACTCACGCTGGGCGAGCTCATAATCCTCGCGGCGGCCTATATCAAGCCAGTAATCCTGCGATTGAAAACCTGAAACCTTTTCGCCCATATCCAGCAGCAGACGGACAACATCTGGAAAATCAAGATACTGGCCTTTGGGAATGTAGCGCAGGACATGCGGTTCGTAAACGTAGACTCCCATGCTGACATCGAAACTGTAGACCGGTTTTTCGCGATAGTTTATAAGATCTCCATGCTCATTTGTTTCCAACACGCCCAGATCGATATTTATGTCTTTTCGATGCATTGCTATCGTCAGGGCTGCTCCGTGCGAAAGGTGATGTTCCACCAAAGCCCTGTAATTCAGGGTGGTCAAGATGTCCCCGTTCAAAGCCAGGAAGGTTTCATTCAATCCTGGTATCATCGCTAACGAGCCGGCAGTACCGAGCGGCTGCACCTCCCGGAAATAGGTGAGATTCAGTCCTGGAATGTTGCGATGCCCATTTTGAAAATATGCCTCGATTAATTCGCCCAAATGTCCTACGGACAGGATGATGTCACCAAAGCCCTGGCTGGTAAGCTGCCGGATGATAATTTCAAGAATAGGGCGATCACCAATGGGCACAAGAGGTTTTGGAAATATTGTGGTGTATGGGGCCAACCGAGTTCCCTTCCCGCCAGCCAGAATAATTGTTTTCATAGCCTATCGCCGGCGGCTTCCGCCCTCAGTTCCTTTACTTCGTCATCGTGAAGGAATATGGCC
>JAHFUH010000244.1 GCA_023265215.1 Acidobacteriota bacterium | reverse complement strand
AGGTCAATGAATCTCGCTCCTCTGCTTTCCTGCCAGTGCCCGGGTTTATTCGACTTCAGGCACATGCTCTCACATTAAGCTTTTATCTATGCGTAGGAATCCATACTGAGAAAAGAAATGTCCGATACTGCACTACTATCTCAATGGCGGGAAAATCCGTAGATTATGTCAAAGTCCCTAATAAATGCCAAAGGGCCGCTCTTGGGAGCAGCCCTTGTATCCCAGCGCTGACCGATATAAATCCTCTTCGAGGCAAGGAATGTTTTGGCTAAAGCCCTATTCCCACTTTTGGAAATGATCGGCGAACTGGGTTGAATGCTTGTTCAAATAATTCAGCAGTAGTTAGAGTCTGCTTAACCTCCAATTCATGAATATTTAAATAATCAATGGCAAGATAATACGACTCTCAGCGAACTCGTGCATCGTCGTATATGACCATTTTGGCTGGCCCCAATGGGCTATTTCAGATGGGAAATGGAACGCGCCCAGGATGCGCTTCTGATCAAAGCCCTTACGTATTTACAAATCGCCCTGTCCGAAGACTCAAGGATTCACCAATTCATAAAACCGAATTATTACTGCAGATTACCTGTGAAGATCCAGCGGCGCTTTTCTCGCATCCCTCGCCTGTTTCTTATCCCATTTGCCTTCCCGTATTTGAAACAGTATTTCAGTCCACATGTGGATGTTTGATCCTGAAAGCGGGAATAAATAAATTATTACCCGTCTATTGGCCCCTTTTAGCTCTCTCCATGGGCTGATATTTCCCATTATTGAATTTCCAGATGGGTTTTTCTTCCTGAGGAAAGCATATATCATGGTATCCGTTTGTCCTGCTTTCCATAATGATGAAGAAATTATCGCAACCGGCAGCGTAACCCTGTACAGCACGATCCATCAAGACTCGCCATTTGGATCTAACCTGACCAATTAGGACTGCACCGCATGGCCCATGAGGGAAATATCGCGTACAGGCTAAGTATTCTGGAGTTCCATCTCCATTTAAGTCGGTGCTATATTCCCATCCCCCAGATTCTGGTGGCGCGTCTTGTAGCAGATTTCCTACTCCTTCAGGAAGGTCTTCAGGCTTTATTTGTTGGCAGGTATTCATTATCGGCCTGTCAGGATTGGGACAAACGGCCTGAACGTACGCGGTATAAAGATCGTTGGATTTCTTCCGGTGCATTTCATGAACACATTCTCCTACAATTTTATCAGGGCCACCTGCACATCCATTTTCTCTTTGTTTTAGCCAGTCGCTTTGTTCTCGCTGGACTCTCTGTTTTGTAGGATCTGACAGCGAGTCCATCAACCGCCTATAATCGCGTTCCAGGCTCTGATCCTCATATATGAAAGTTGGGTCATTGCAAATAATTCGCTGTACGTCATTCTTCGCTTGGGTGCAGTCAAAGAATGGATCAGATCTTTTTTGAACCGCATTCTGCGACCATGAGGGGTAAGCAAAGAGAAGGAGCAGTAGCAGAGAATTTGACAGAATCAACAAAGCTGCATATTTTTGACGCATCGGCAGCAGATCTATCCGATTGCGCCAGATCTTGCATAGCCCAAGGAGCATAGGGGTTGAACTCTCATCTTCATTGAGCCAATTAATTTTCGACCTGCATATGACTGAACCACTCGTAAGAAGCCTTAGTAAATATCTACGCTGAAGTCTTTGCCCTTCGAGACCTCCTTCGGAAAAATCTAATTATCAGCCAAATAGCGGGAATAATGAGTATCAGCCATGGAATTACTGCAAAGATGAAAGTGATCAGAACTCCAAGGCTTTCGAACAATACCGAACCAGAATTATCCCAAGCATCAGCTATGGGGGCGAATACGCCGCTTCGGGTCATTGACCGTTTCGCTCTAAAGGCAATCTGAACCGCAATCTTTTCAGTCTCATTGGCGAGGACTTTGCGCCTGGTAACAATCGAGTCAATTTTAGATTGGACTTCAGCCAGTTGGCTTTCCAACTCCACCAAATCCTTCACGCTGGCAGAAGATTTCCCCAGCAATGACCGCAATCGGTCTCGCAATTCAGTCATGTTCTTCAGATGTGCTTCAATGTCAATAACTTCTGCGGTCTTGTCTTCGCTTTCGGTTGCATGTTCGATGACCACCACTGATTTATTAAGGAATCCAAATAATTTGTCGAGATCTCCTGGGTCTACTCGCAGAGACAACTCACCTCTAGGTGGAGAAGCGGGAGTCTGGTTGTTTATGCTGGAACTCAATACTTCGCATTTAATGGATTTTAAGAAATTTAGCATCGACTCATAGGCTTCTACGAGCTTGCTCTCAGGCACCTCAATCACAAGACGATGACCGATTGCGATAAACCGTCTGTCTGCATTAGGCGGAATTAGCGGCGGTGATAGATAACTGACAAGACGATTTTCGGCATTGGGTGACTCCGCAGAAATGGCGGCAATACCGGGAATCTGCACAGCCTTTTTCTTAGAGCAACCAGCCAATAACAGGAAAAAGACGATGAGGAATGTGAGGCAGGTTTTTGCGTTCATCCGGATCCTCCAATTACGGTTCGGCTTTGGATCATCCTACTAACATAGACACCGAAAGCCCAACAGAGATCAACTGGAGAATAGGAATTGTAACCTTACCGATTCGCCTTCCCCAGGTTTTCCCGCCTAACTCACTTTTCTCGCCAGTGCATTCATACTCCCCCACTCTTTATATTCGTCCTGTTCTTGGATTAAGACAGGTTGAATCATCCGTTTTGCTTCTTGAAGTGGGATTTCAGTCTACGCCGTAGACAAATTGGCTACTCTCATATCCAATAGCGGGAAAATTGATTATTTCAAAGTCCCTAAAAAATGCCAAAGGGCCGCTCTTTGGAGCAGCCCTTGTATCCCAGCGCTGACCGATATAAAGCCTCTAAAGGCGGAGGGAGTTTGGCTAAAGCCCTATTCCCAATTTTGGAATGATCGGCGAACTGGGTTGAATGCTTGTTGAAATATTTCGTCGGCAGTTAGAGTCTGCTTAATCTCCAATTTATGAATATTTAAAATAACAATGGCCAGATAATACGACTCTCAACGAAATCGTGCATCGTCGTATATGACCATTTTGGCTGGCCCCAATGGGCTATTTCAGATGGGAAATGGAACGCACAGCAGATTTCGCTTCTGATCAAAGCCATTATGTATTTACGAACCGTCCGGTCCGAAGGCTCAAAGATTCCCCAATTCCCAAAACCGAATTATTACTGCATATTACCTGTGAAGATCCGGCGGCGCTTTCCATGCTTATCCCGCTTATCTCGACTGTTTTTCATCCTGATTCGCCCTTCCGCAACATGAAGCCCAATTTCAGTCTGCACTGTAGACAAAATGAGTGCGTCCTATCCCATAGGCGGGAATTATTGTGCTTGATGCCTGGTTTCTATCTGTGTCTTAATCGCCGATATGGGAGGAGACAGGTATGACCACCAACAAAAACCGCATATGTCCCGTCAAACTCTCCCGTTCACTCGACAGCGGCATCAGACGGTGGCTGCAAAATCCGCAAATAATCTTAGCCCCTTTTATTACCGAAGGAATGTCTGTCCTTGATGTCGGATGCGGACCGGGCTTCTTTTCGATTGAAATTGCCAAGTTGGTAGGTGCAACCGGGAAAGTATTTTCAGCGGATTTACAGGAAGGAATGCTGCAAAGGCTGAGCGACAAGATAAGGGGAACCGAGCTTGAAAAAAGGATCAATCTTATAAAATGCGACTCCAATAATATCAATGCGCCGGGGAAGGCAGATTTTATTCTGACTTTTTATATGGTTCATGAGGTTCCGGATAAAAACGGTTTTTTCAAACAGCTCAAGGATATCCTAAACGAAAAAGGTCAAGTTCTCCTTGTAGAACCAAAATTGTTCCATGTCTCCCGGAAAGAATTCGAAGCAACGACCAGACTAGCCGAAATCCTCGGATTCAAAGTTTACCCTGGCCCCAAGCTTCCCTTTAGCTGGACCGCTCTGCTGAAAAACAGATGATCGGTGGAGGCCACGCCCGGGCAATAGGAGAAACGAGTGCCTTGTCTACATAGACTCCAATTCCAGTAATCATGCCAGCTGGTTTGAATGATCCGTGGTTTGCGCGAAAAGCGGGGATTTATCGGTATTAATCGGCTCTACCGTCTATCAGGCTGCTGGGTAGCAGCCATTTCGATATTATTTGCCAATAAGTTTTCAGCAATATCACCATTCGATTCTCTTTTTGCCAATGCTCCATAGATAATCCCATTGAGAAAATTATGGGTAAAATGAATGGCTATCGGTACATAAAGCCCGCCGGAATTCTTTACAAAATATTGAAGCCCAAGTGCCACGAAGAAAGTGCTTGCTGTAGCAGCCAAACCATAACGCTGATGGGCTATGGCAAATAGTATGGCTGAAAGAATTGCCGCGCCCCAATAGTTACCTGTCAGTTGATAAAAAAGCCCAAAGAAGACAGCACGATAGATAATTTCCTCACCAACCGCAACGATCAATGAGACTGGAATCCATGCCAGTTTTTCCTCTGCCGTATTGGGCAGGATTATAAGCAATCGCTGTCTTCTTCCAAAAGGTGTGAATTTCCATTCCAACGGATCTATGCACAACATATTTAGGACAAGAAATCCGATAGCCCCAAGTGAAATCTTAGCGTCAATATGGATTGAACCGAATACTGGAATTCGATGCAGAAAACCCACTATAAGGGCAAATCCCCCAAAGGATAAAGTAGGGATTACCCGCCTTATGTAATTTTTCCCTTGAGAGACAGTGGATTGTTTAAGTGGATGCGCTTGCAGGATTTTTCGCACTCTCAGGGGGATAATAATATGATGGTGAGTCCAGAGAAATAGTAATACCAAGCATGAAAGGAGAACTGGTGGCATATCCGGTCCTTCCTGTGTGTCGGATCAAGCTTTTGGAGGTTGCTCCTTGCATTCTACATCGCTTAGGGCTCGCGCAATAATAACTTCACATTCTGCGGCCGACTCTCAGGCTTGACCATAGGCATTAAATTGCAAAAGGATCTTGCAATTCTGCGAGTCGGCCGCCCTTCGGGGCGCGGCGGCGGGCGGGCATCTGCTGCGTTGCCGCTCCTCGGCGATGAACCACATCGCCTGCGTCGCGGCGCCTTGCATTTGCCCACCCGGCGCTCGCGCCAGAATGTGAACTTATTTTTGCGCGAACCCTTAACCAAAACGCCAGGAGAATATTCCTACGAATGGGATCTGAATGGCTGGCTTCGATTGTTTCCTTGTCTGCCCACCGGCAATCATAGGCAGAAGAAGCATTGCGCCGATCACGCTGATCCAATATCGAAACATGAGACCAGATCCTTATAGCCTTCGGCTGGTCACCATTTGCGGATATTTTACAGGAAGATTAGCAAATTCCTTTAATGTAAAATGGCTCCTGACAATATGCCGGATTCAATGTCCAAGGAGAATGCGATGGCTCAAGATCTCAAATGTTTAAAATGTCAGGGGGAAATGGTGCAGGGGTTCATTCCAGATCAAGCCCACGCAACAAAGTTGGTGCCTTACTGGGTAGAAGGCCAACCGAAAAGATCATTCTTTACGGGGGACATCAAGAATATTCCGGTGGAAGGAGGAATCCCCATCGCAGCTTTCCGATGTCATAGCTGTGGCTATTTGGAATTTTATGCTGGAGCGAAGTTTGCTGCTCAATAGCTTCTGCTTTATTTCACCGGAACCGCTACGATCACAGCCGTTGGAACTGGATGGTCGGTGGCAGGAACGAAATCCGGAGGTGGATCTTGTACGGAAGCCTTAGCAGCCCGTGGTGAAAGTACAGAAGGCCGCGCGCATGGGGCTTGCGGGGCGAGCTCAAGGCGCGAGGAGGAGGCGATGCGGGGACATCGTTGACGACGAGCAACGCAGAGATCGCCCCGCAACCCCCATGCGCCCAAAGGGTTCCGGCGGCGCGTGGGCATCTGCTGCGTTGACGCTCCTCGACGATGTCACCGCATCGCCTGCGTTGCGCCGCCTTGCATCTGCCCACGCGGCGCTCGGAACGCAGCCTTCTGTACTTTCACCAAGGGCTGCTAGGTGCGCTCTCGAATAGCCGCACTTACCCTCCATTTTTGAACTCCATTGGTCCCCGCCCAGAACTGCCCCTAATCCATTCTGCTTGACCCAACCGGCATAACAGTATCAAAGTACCCTCAGCAAGTCGCAATGAGTAAGCAGCCATGCAAACAGAAAGGGAAGCGGATATGAAACGATCTGTTAGTGCGGTTCTTTTGGTCTTGGCAGTAGTGGCTACAGTCGCTTTGGCTGCGGATCAATGGAACGGGACATGGAAGTTAAACCCAGACAAGTCTAAAGCCCCAGGAGGACAACTACCCCATCCACGCTCCATAAATGTATTTGAGGTCCGTGGTAATACGGTACATCTGATCGCTGACGAAACGGATGCGACAGGGAAAGCGCTACATGTGGAGTACACCGCGGAATTGGATGGCAAAGAATACCCCGTGAAAGTAACGCCAGCCGGTTCCGGATCATATACGATCTCATTAAAAAGAATCGATGCACGTACCAGGGAATTTGTTGAAAAGATTGGTAATATTACGATTAAGGGCCGGGATGTCCTATCTGAGGATGGCAAAAGCTTTAGTCGGATGGGAGAGAGCAAGGACGGTCCTATCCAATTCTTCGAGAAGCAGTAAGGCAAGCTATATTTCCAGGGAAAGATAATATGGATCAAAATCGCATATTCGAACTGGCATTGGAAGGACTTGAGAAGCGAAAGGCAGAAATCGCAGCAATCCAGGCTGAATTAAACGGCATGGGATCGACTGTCAGGCAAGCGGGAATTGTTTCATCAGCTGGCAGAAAAATTCTGCGAACAACTGGGTCAGCGTCTTCGCGGGTCGGGCTTTCTGGTTGAGGTAAACCGAAGTATATTTTTTCTTGGGTGAGGGAGTTATGGTTACGGTATTGATCGGCGATCTTTTCAAATCCAAGGCTCAAACGCTCGTCAACACCGTCAATTGTGTTGGAATCATGGGAAAAGGACTGGCACTCCAGTTCAAGCAACGTTTCCCTGATATGTTCGAAGACTACGCCCGACGCTGCCAAAATCATCAAGTAAAGCTTGGGGAGCCTTGCGTTTATCGACGTCTCATTGAACCATGGGTTTAAAATTTCCCTACCAAAGATCACTGGCGTTCTGTAGCCAAGCTCTGCGACATTATTGCCGGATTGAAATATCTTCAAAGACACTGCAAAGAATGGGGGATTATATCCTTAGCAGTTCCGCCGTTAGGCTGCGGGGAAGGTCAACTGGAATGGCGCGTTGTTGGGCCGACTTTGTATCGATGCCTATCAGCCTTAGACGTTGCTGTTGAATTGTACGCACCGTTTGGAACTCCTCATGAGGAACTCAAGCCAGCTTTTTTGGAAGGACAATCGCTTGCAACGGCTGACAGAAAATTTCCTGCTCCCCCAGTTAGAATTGATGCTGGATGGGTAGCCCTAGTTGATGTTCTTCATGTTTTGGAAGGCGAGCGTTTCCATCGTCCGCTCGGGCGCACATCGTTTCAAAAATTAGCGTATTTTGCTACGCAGTCGGGAATACCAACGGGATTGCATTTTCAACGCGGAAGCTATGGACCTTTTTCTCCAGAGCTTAAATCTCAGATAACAAAGCTTGTTAATAATAATCTGATCGATCCGCGCTGCAACCTCGTCGGTAAGTTTCTGGCGCAGGTCTTTCCCGGTATCGGAAATCAGCGGCAGATTGCTCGTGACTGAAAGTCCGAGTTGTCTCCGCTTGATCCGATCCAGCACTGAGAAAAGC
>JAHFUH010000243.1 GCA_023265215.1 Acidobacteriota bacterium | reverse complement strand
GTGGGCCGCCTCGACTACAATACGGAAGGGTTGATACTCCTGACTAATGACGGCGATTTTGCAAAAATTGCCGGATCTGCCGGGAAGCATTTGCCGAAAGTTTATAGAGTCAAAGTTCGTTCAACGCCGGAAGAATCTTCTCTTGACCGGCTGCGCGCGGGAATCCGGTTGAAAACCGGAGTGAAGCTGGAGTCCTGCAAAATTCGGACGCTCCGCGAGGATGGCAACAGCTGGCATGAAGTAACTTTGATTCAAGGGAAGAACCGCCAGATACGGGAAATGTTTGAAGCCGTCGGTCATCCCGTACAAAAGCTGCGGCGCATACGGATTGGGTTCCTGACGGACAAGGGGCTGGAAGTTGGCCAGTACAGGTTTCTGACACCCGTGGAAGTGAAACGTATTTTGCAGCTCAATAATGAAAAACCGCATATAGACAGCAGCGCTCAACGCCGAAGGCGTTGAATTACAAAGCCCAGGGTTGAACATGTTTTTTGTGTTCAACCCTGGGTTAAATATAGGACCCGATCAACCCGGAACGGGTTGTGTGGAAAACAACCGGAACGCAACCCCCTTGGGCTTGGCGGCAAAAAGCGCGGCCAACCCTATGCTCTGTGATGCAACGCCGTTCGTGTTACAGGTGCGAGCAATCTAGCGCGCTCCAATAGGGAGATGGTCATGTTTACAGGAATCATCGAGGAGGTGGGCGCAATTCAGGCATTGCGTTTTATAAGCGAGGGGGCTGTCATTGGGATATCCGGCAGAATTGTCCCCCCCAGCCTGAAGATCGGCGATTCTGTTTCCGTCAACGGCGTATGTCTTACCGCAACCCAGACAGGCCAACAATCTTTTTCCTGTGACATATCTGCTGAGACGCTACGGCTCAGCAGCTTTAAACAAGCCAAACAAGGGGCGAAAGTCAATCTCGAACGATCGCTGATGATCGGAGATCGACTGGGAGGGCATTTCGTCCAGGGACATGTGGACGGCGTAGGAATGCTTGTATCAAAGACTCGAAGCGGTGAAGGATGGGAGCTTTCCTTCGAGTTTCCACGCGAGCTGGAACGATACCTCGTTTATAAGGGATCGATTGCGGTGAATGGTATCAGCCTGACGATTTCCCTTCTAGGGAAAGGATCCTTTTCAATCGCCGTGATTCCCCATACGCTGGAAGCAACAAATCTGAATCAATTGGGAATCGGGGATCCTGTAAACCTCGAAGTGGACGTACTAGGGAAATACTTTGAGCGATTTTTTCAGTTGGGATTAATTCATGGGGAAAAATCCACGAAAATGACTATAGAATATTTAAAGAACCAGGGTTTTTAAAATGATCGGCGCCAAAATTTCCTTTTGTGTCTCCTTGATTTCAGTGGCCATTCTAAGCATCGCCCCAATTACTACCTCTGCGGGAGATAATCAATTGCCGGCGTTTGGGCGTGATACGGTGTTGGTCTGGAAGACTAAAAATAAGGATTATAGTTCCGATTTCGTCATAAGGATTGCAGATTTTCTTCCGGATCGCTTCCTGGAATGGGAAGACAGCCAGACACAGGGTACGTTATTTATGTCTTCCCAGGACATTCGAGAGGCTCCAGGTTATTCCAGTAGTGATCTATTCAAGTCCGGAATCGATGCCCGAACTCAAAACGTCACAACGATGTGGCTG
Organism: Acidobacteriota bacterium; assembly: GCA_023265215.1. Classification (GTDB taxonomy): domain Bacteria; phylum Acidobacteriota; class UBA6911; order UBA6911; family UBA6911; genus UBA6911. Next base: position 6,184 of record JAHFUH010000243.1, on the reverse strand, counting down.
AGCCAGAGAATCTTTCAGGATTTAAAAGCCAAAAAGAAAATAAGAATTAATCTCGATGGAGTTCAGGGTTCGATGACCCTGGCTGGAACCGATCAAATGGCCATGGAAGTGAACAAATCCAAACTCACCCTGCCTGTCATTAAAGTAAAAGATGATCGGGGATCTGAACGCTGGTTTTTAGACCAGGAAGATAATCCTCTCATGGTCCGGCATCTGATCCGGCAATACGACCAGAGTCTGGTGAGCATTACAACGGACAGGCCCAATACTCTCCGCTTCATAAAAGGAAACAAACTCAAGAATCATTGACGATTTACGGTGACGATTGTACCCATACAGACATGGAAACGTGAATTCTTGGTTGTATGGTTCCAATCGTCAATCGTAAATCGTCAATCGTAATTCTGATTGGATTGCGTCACGGGTAAGCTCGACGAGTCGATTCCTGTCCTCGATCACCATGCCCGCGGTTGGAATCGCATCGTGAAAAATTACTTTGATATTTCCAGGTTTTACGGCATAGCTCCCGGGAGGCAGAATATTTGCGCTGCCGATGATCGTCACCGGCATGATCGGTACTTGCGCTTTAATGGCCATGATGAACACACCTTTTTTGAATTCACCCAGACTGCCGTCTCTGCTCCTGGTGCCCTCGGGAAATGCAAAAAAGGATTTACCTTCTGCCAGCATTTTCGCGCCAAGATCGATTCCCGTGTGGGCTTTCTTGGGATTCGTTCTTTCGATCGGGACGAACTGAAGCTGTTTCAGAACAAGGGAAAGGACCGGCAGGTGCATCATTTCCATTTTAATCAGGGCCTTTAGGTTTCTAGGGATGGAGTGGACTAAAACCGGTCCGTCGAAATTACCCTGGTGATTGGAAAGAAATATATAGGTCGTTTCGGGTGCAATTTTTCCCTGCCCCTCCAGCGTCACACTGCATCCGCATATCCAGCCTGCGATGCGGATGCAGAAACGCGACAGAGTATAAATCAGGGCTTCATCCCCGGAAACGAATACGCAGAGCATTGCAGGGGGCGCAAGGAGTAAAATATATATGCCTACAAAGAGGTAAGTAAGGGTGGCTCGAATCATAAAATGTTCCGCGCGATCATGGTTCATGATTCTACTTCAGAAATTGGGGACGCTACCCTATTTTCGCCCTTGCAGCCGCAAGAGTCTGGTTTTTGGAGGAGAAAATGGGGTAGCGTCCCCAATTTCTGAAGTTTACAATGGTTTCTTTTTATCAAGAGGTGTGTTTTGGGATTCAACAGCGTTGAGGAAGTCATTGAAGACATTCGGCAGGGCCGAATCGTCATAGTAGTGGACGACGAGGACCGTGAGAATGAAGGGGATTTGACGGTTGCAGCGGCTAAAGTCACGCCTGAGACGATTAACTTCATGGCCAAATACGGCCGCGGACTCATCTGCCTCGCCATGACGGGAGAAAGATTGGACGACCTTCATATCCCCATGATGGTTGGGGAGAACACAAGCAAATTCGGAACTGCTTTCACCGTGTCCATCGAAGCCCGTCATGGTGTGACGACCGGAATCTCAGCTGCGGACCGGGCGAAGACAATACTCACGGCTATTGATCCCAAGACTCTTTCCTCGGACCTGGCGCGCCCTGGACACATTTTCCCGCTAAGAGCGCGATCCGGCGGAGTCCTCATGCGGGCCGGGCAGACAGAAGCCTCCGTTGACCTGGCTCGTCTCGCCGGGCTTTATCCCGCGGGGGTTATATGCGAAGTCATGAATGAGGATGGCACGATGGCGCGGGTTCCTGATCTGATGAAGGTGGCTCGCCAGCACGGGCTCAAAATCGTCACCGTAGCCGATATCATTGCCTATAGACTCAGGAATGAGATGTTTGTAAAACCTGTGGCTGAATCGGAATTTCCCACGCAATTCGGAGATTTCAAAATCGTGGTTTTCGAGAACCTGCTGGACCAGGAAAACCACATAGCGCTAGTCAAAGGCTCTATTGACGGTGATTCGACGGTGACGGTCCGTGTCCATTTGCAATCCACAATGGCGGACGTTTTTTACTCGCTTTGCAACGGAGAGCGCAGCGAGTTGCAGGCCGCTCTCGCAGCAATCAAGGAGGCGGGAAAGGGCGTCTTGATTTACCTTCGGGAGGAAGAGAAGGGCAAGAACCTTGCAGACGAAGTTCGGTTATATACCGTCCAGGATGCTGGCGCTAATCCTGTGAAAATCGACTCGCCATTCAACCCGGATATTGATTTGCGAATCTACGGGCTAGGCGCGCAAATCCTGCGATCACTTGGGGTTCGGAGGATCCGGCTGCTCACTAATCACCCCAAGAAAATCGTCGGGCTTCAAGGGTATGGCCTTACTGTTGTAGAGCAGGTCCACCTGTAGCACATTTACGATTGACGATTGTACCCATACCGGCATGGAAGTGAAGATTTTGACCTGTATGGGTCCAATCGTAAATCGTCAATCTGAAATCGTCAATTTTTTGATCTGTGCTTCGATGATTCCGTCTTCAATTTTTCCGAAAAGTATTTCGCGTGTTCCCAGAGGATGATTGTCCGGAAGCCTAAGGGCGGGTATTTCATGCCAGCGCTGATCGCGATGGGACCCGGGAGCGTTCAGCATTTTCCAGAGTTTTTCCGCAGAAAAAGGCAGGAAAGGCTCCATCAGCACAGCAAGAGCAAGTTGCAATTGCAGTGTTGTGTTCAGTGTGGAAGCGCAACGAGCCCGGTTGCTTTTAATGGAACTCCAGGGCGCTGCGTCATTGAAATATTTATTGCCGGCTCGCGCGAGGTCCATGAGCTCCATTACGGCGCGCCGCACTTGAAAATCCTCGAGGGATGATCCGATGCATTTTGCCGATTCGGCTATGGTTGCGAGAAGGCCCTGGTCCGCCTCGGTCAGAGAGCCTGCAGGAGGCATTTTGGATTCGAAATTTTTTTCGATAAAAGAAAGGCTGCGATTGACCAGATTGCCCAACACGTCGGCAAGCTCGCTGTTATTGCGGACCTGAAAATCCTTCCATGTAAAATCAGCATCTTTGCTTTCGGGCGCGTTTGATTCAAGCCAATAGCGCAAGGGATCGGGAGGGAAAACGTCCAGATACTCGTCAACCCACACAGCCCAGTTCCGGCTGGTGGATATTTTCCGGCCTTCGATATTTAAAAACTCGTTTGCAGGTATTTGCGACGGGAGGATGAAATCTTCATGCGCCATCAGGGTCGCAGGCCAGACAATTGCGTGAAAAACAATATTGTCTTTTCCGATAAAGTGGACCAAACGGGTCTTGGGATCGAACCAGTAATCACGCCAGCGTTCCGGATTTCCCTGATTTTGAGCCCACTCAACCGAGGACGAAATGTATCCGATTGGGGCGTCAAACCAAACGTAGAGTACCTTCCCTTCAGCTCCCGGGAGCGGCACCGGGATGCCCCAATCGATATCGCGGGTGATCGGCCTATCGGTGAGTCCTTCTTTGAACCAGCCGGAACAGAATTCACGGACATTGCTTTTCCATTCGGGCTTTGAAGCCTGCCATTCCTCCAGCCGCTTCTGGAATTCAGACAGCTGGAAATACCAGTGCCTTGTGGTTTTCATTTCAGGATTTGAGCCGCAGACTTTGCATGTGGCGTCAATCAATTGCTCCGGTTCCAGCCAGCGGCCGCAGGACTCGCACTGATCTCCGCGTGCGCCCTTGCTGTGGCAATGCGGACATTCCCCCTCTATGTATCGGTCCGGAAGAAAACGCCGGCAGGTGGCGCAAAAATACTGTCGCACCTCCTGATCTTTTACATAGCCCTTGTTATAAAGGTTCAGGAAAAAATCCTGGGATATTTTGTGGTGAAGGGGCAGGGAAGTTCGGGAATAATTGTCGAACGCCAGCCCGATTCGTTCGAAACTCTGCTTCATCAGGTTGTGGTATCTGTCAACGATGACTTTCGGGGTCACATTCTCTTTGTCGGCGCGGATGGTGATGGGAACGCCATGTTCATCCGATCCGCATATGAAAAGAACGTCCGAGCCCTTCAGACGCTGATATCGGACATACACATCCGCGGGAATATATGCTCCGGCCAGATGTCCAAGGTGCAGAGGGCCGTTTGCGTAGGGCAGCGCGGCGGTTACGAGAATCTTTTCTGTCAAGGCAGCCAATGGGAAAACCTTTCTGTCAGGTAAATTGGATGGAAGCAGCTATCGTTGCATTTAATTATGTCCAAAAATTTAGGCCTTCAAGTAATCAGCGAGTGCTTCACGTGTTGAAGGAAATGCCAGGCTTATCCACGGGATTTCATCGAGATGAAAAGCTTTGACCTCCCGGCTTTCGGGAGTTACGCCAGCTTCCCCGCCTATGACCGTGGCGCGATAGACCACCAGCACAATTCCGACATCCGCGTAGGAATAAATATTCAAAAGGTTGTCGAGCCGGATCCTGAGCAGCGTCTCTTCATAAGCCTCCCGAATGGCGGCATCGGGAACGGATTCGCCCAAATCGACATAGCCGCCGGGAAAAGTCCAGTGGCCGCTGGCCGGCTCGACACTTCTGCGAACGAGCCAGATCCGGTCTTCCTGGCGGGGAACGGCAGCGGCGACTATTTTCGGATTTAAATAAAAAATAAAATCGCATCCGGAGCAGACTTTTCGGAAGTGCTGCTCGTTCTCCAGATAGCGGTTTTCCAGTTTGCCGCCGCATCGAGGGCAAAATCTCGCCCAATCAGAATCGATGGGATGCTGCAGACGGTGGTGACTTTGCCCCTGGTGCATCTATTCCCCTCTTTGGCTGCTGACCCGCCCTATGACTTCCGAAGTATAATAACAATATGTCCGAGCTGCCATCCAGGATTCGCTCTTGCAGTATGGAGGATCTTGGCGAATTGCATGAGATCGACCGGATTTGTTTCCCGGCCCACATATCCTTTTCCAGAAGCGAACTCCTTTATTACATCAATCACCCCAAAAGCATAACACGGGTAGCTGAAGCGCCCGGAAGGATTCTTGGATTTGTTCTGGCCCGGATTGAGAGCGGAAAACGGGCGCACATCATAACACTGGATGTCATTCCGGAAGCGCGTAAGAAAAAGATCGGCACAATGCTCATGAGCGAAATACATTGCGAACTGAGAAAGGTTGGCGTCCGCGAGATTTTTTTTAGAAGTTGAAACAGATAATCTCCCTGCACAGCGTCTTTATCAGGGGTTGCAGTACCAGTATATTGAAATACTGACGGGCTATTACCATGGGCGCGAGGACGCTTATCTCATGACTCGGTTAACCTAGCAGCCCGTGGTGAAAGTGCAAAAGACCGCGTTCCGAGCGCTGCGTGGGCAGATGCAAGGCGGCGCGACGCAGGCGATGCGGTGTCATCGTCGAGGAGCGCCAACGCGGCAGATGCCCACGTTCCAAACTGAAAAACCAGCAGCTATTGCTGTGCGGCGATGTAACCTTTCCGAGTGATCACGTTCAGCTTGAGCGGCTTGCCTTTTTCCGTGAGATCCGTTTGGACATCCACCCTTATTTTCCGGAACTTCCCGTCCTTGTTGGTGTTGGTGGATGTATACGCGATGCTGTATTGGCTTCGCAGAAATTTGGAGATGTTAGCGAAAATGGAAGGATATTCCGATGTAAATCGGGGGAAAAAGGCAGTTCCACCGGTAAAATCGGCGAAGGATCTGAGACGGGTGTCTGCCATTTGCAAATCTATGCTTGTTTCAGGGCCGTACGCTCCTGAAGCTTCATTCCGAAGGCGAACGTTCTGGCCGAGGCTTATCGCATAAATGGAAGCATTGGCCTCTTTTGCTTTTTTCAGGGCTTCGTCGTATGTGTGCTTGCTGAATGTATCAAGGCCCGTACTCATAAGCAGGACGGCAACTTTGCCTTCGAGTTCCTGCGTTCGGTCCAATGTATCAATAACCGCATCGCAAAGGTTGCTTTCATTCCATAACGGATAGTCCACTACCTTCAAAGAGTCCATTAGTTTATTCCGGTCTTGCGTAAAGTCGCACAATATGGTTGGACGCATGTCATAGCCAACCATGGCAACCCAGTCGTCTTTCCGGAGGGTTTTTGCAAAAGTATATACCGCATTGAATATTTCGTTTCGCAGCTCGATAGTTATAATTTTGCTGTACTCAACCAGCACCACCACCGTAATATTCGCATCAATAGGAGCGAAATTCGTAATCTCCTGCTT